>JAIXPV010000206.1 GCA_027486105.1 Runella sp.
GTGATTTGGTAAGGCTCTATCGATTGGAAAAAGCCCTAGGTTTATTATTGAACACCGACAAAAGTATTGAAGAAATTGCCCAGCTTTGTGGATTCAACAGCCTATCTTATTTCTCCCGATGCTTTAAAGATGTGTATAAGATATCGCCCATCAAATACCGATTAACGAATCTCCCCTGATAGCAAATTCTTTAAGTGAGACCCAGCAGTAAAATTTAAAAATAGCAAAGAGCTGGCCATATTCCCAGTTTAAAATCAGGCAAGTACAGGGATAAGCCCTGACACAACGAAACAGTAGATTTTAAATAACCTAATACCCTCAAACAAAATAGTAACCGCCGCAAAGCCCAAGCTCTGCGGCGGTTACTATTTTGAACGAATAACGTCTCCGTCCTACTTCTTCAAATTCGCCAAGTACTCAATCACGTCCCGAATTTCTCTTTTGGATAGCAACGAGCCCATCGGCGGCATCCCTGAGGGCATGTTTTCGCGTTTGGTGATGCGCGCCACGGGAATCACCAACGGCTCGGCGTCGGAGGTATTGATGGTTAGCTCTTCAGCTGTTTCTTTGGCCAAAGTACCGTTGACCACCTGCCCGTCTTTGAGCGTAAGCGAGACCGAACCGAAGCCCGGCGCAATGCGTGCACTGGGTTCCACGAGGGCCTGCAATAGTTGCTCACGGGTAAGCACATCGCCAATGTGGGTCAGCGAGGGGCCTACCGCACCACCCGAACCACCCACCGCATGGCAGCGCACACATTGAGCGGTGGAGTTGGTATTGAAAATGTTACGCCCCTGAAAACGGTTGCCGCCGTACATCGTTTCGGCATACTCGTCCAAGGCCGAAGCATTGGGTTTGAGCGATGCCATTTTGGTTTTTAGGGTGGCTACTCCCGACGCGTCTACGGCTTCTTTCAATTCCAGAGACAGGTTGGGTGAGAGTTTTTTGGCAGCCAATTGGTCAATCAAATCACCCAAAATCACTTGCGTTTTGTCGGCTTCCATTTTGCCCAACACTTCTAGCATTTTTTGTTGCTCACGCACCGTCCCTTTGGTAAAAATAGAACTCACGATGGTGGGGAGGCTTTCTTTGGTTACATTTTTATTGTCCAACAATCCCAAAGCCACGGTACGCACACTTTCGTCTTTGTCGTCCATACCTTTCTTGATGAGGGCGTCCATTTGGCCGTAGCTCAGCTGATTCAGTGCGGGCAAAATCGCGGCTTTTACTTTCGGGTCGGTTCTGGCGTCATAAAGCTCGGCCAGTTGCGCGTTGGCGCTCGTAATCTTCAAATCGCCCAGCAAGCCTGCCACAGCAATCAGCGATTCGGCATTTTTCTCTTTCAAGAAATTAGCCACGTGAGGCATTACTTTTGCCCGTACGCCAGCGGGGTCGCGTTCAATCTTGCCCCGGTAGCGGCCATCCACGCGGTCGAGTACCGAAGGATTGGCCCACGTGCCCAGAGTCGCCAAGGCTTCCGCTTTTACGTCGTCTTTGATATCGGTGCGGGTTGCAAAACCCACTAACAAATCTAATTCTTTGTCGGTACCCACGCGCAAAGCGGCGTTGATGGCTCGGCGCAGAATCACGTCAGAAGTGATGCTTTTGTCCTGCAATTTCGCGGCCAATGCGGGCAACGCCCCCGGAATCGAGAGGTCGTCGTTGATACCGCGCGCAGCTTCGGCCACGATGTACTCGTCTTTATCATTGAGAAACAACGCGATGTTGTCATTTTTCATCCGTCGCAGCACCAACACCGCCGCAGTACGCAGGGCTTTGTTTGGGTTGTTGACCAAGGCGACCATCGGCTCTGCTTTTCCGATTCTCGACAACGCCAACACACACGCATGGCGAATGTACACGTCTTCATCATTGTTGGCCGCAATCATCTCAATCAGGGGCGTTATGGCATCAGCGTAGGCAATTCGTCCCAAGGCTTCAGCGGCATAAAAACGAACACGTGGGTTGGTATTTTTTAGCAACGGAATCAGCTCACTGCCTGCCGTAGCGATGCGGGCATCGCCGAGCATTTTGGCTGCCTGCGCAATGATTTCTGGGTCTTTGTCTTTCAACAAAGGCAACAGCGTTGACGCGTTGGCTTTGTCAACGCGGGCCAATTGCCCCACACCCCAAATGCCGTGAATCCGCGCCAATTGGCTTTGGGTTTGCTCAATGGCTTTGGTCAACATCGGCACCCCTTTTGCGCCCCGGCTCACCAATTCAAACTGCGCTTTTTGACGAATCCGCATGTCTACATTCGACAACAGCGAATACAGCATATCCGCACTTTGCGAAGCATAATCCAACTGAATCAGTCGCTTAGTTTCCTGGCGTACCGCCGCCAAATCGTTCTTTTCTTTGGTTACATCCAGTTTCCACACGCGGCCGTAATTTTTGGTATCCCAGCCGTTGATCCAGTCGGCTACGTACAACGCACCATCGGGACCAAACTTAATCCCCGTCGGCAAAATACCACTGACAATGTCTTTTTCACCATCCAGTTCAAACGATGCCCCTTTGGGTTTAAGACCAAACGACCAGATGTGCGAGCGCGTAGGTGTACCCACAAACTCCACCAAGAAGAATTTCTTTTTCCAATCTGAGCCCAAAGCTGTACCTGGATTATAAATCATGCCCGTCGGGCCGTTGTGATAGTTCATGATGGGCGGAATGATGTAGGCCGCTTGTCCGTCCCAACGGGGCTTAAAAAGCTTTTCGTCCATCCATACCTTGTATTTATTATTCTTGGGGTCGGTGTATTTTCCGTACTGCCAGTTGGAACGCCAGCCTGCATCGGAACCTTCCACGACATGAACCAACCGCTCACTTTCGCCAGGATGGTCGCCGTCGTTGTCAGAAGAAATTAGGTTTCCGTATTCATCAAACACAAACTCGTGGGTATTGCGCAGACCGTGGGCAAAAATCTCAAAATCGCTGCCGTCGGGGTTGGAGCGCGCTATGATACCCGAATTGGGATGCTCGTGTTTTTTGCCATCGGGCGCGGTAATATTGGCCCCAATATCACCGATGTTCCAATAAATACGCCCGTCGGGGCCTTCTGTCACGCCCGACATCCCGTGCCCGCTGAAGCCGATGTGGACACCGTAGCCGTGACTGATAGAGGTTTTCTTGTCAATGATGCCATCGCCGTTGCGGTCTTCGAGTCGCCACAAATCGGGGGCAATACCAACAAACATATCCTTGGCTCGTACCAACATTCCACCCGCCACGTCGGTGATTTCTTCGTAAAAGTCTTCCAAAATACGGAGCGAAACATCGGCGATTCCGTCGTTGTTGGTATCTTCCAAGCGCCAGATTTCGTCTTTTTCCACGGCCAAATCACGCCAATCGTGCGAGCCATCTTCGTTGAGGTCGGCCAGCCACGAATTTTCGGTAGAGCGCTCCGGCGCGAAGGTTTTCCGCAAAAATGCCCGACGGTCTTCCACAGTTTGGAGACCGATAGATTCCGTCATCCAGTCGCGGTGCCCACGAATATCAAACTCGGAGTTTTTTTGGCGATTGGTACGGTTGAGGTACACGCGCCCCTTGTCGTCGATAGACATCGCCACGGGGTCGGGCGCGAGCGAATCAGAAGCCCAAAGGCTCATTTGCAACCCGTCGGCCAGTTTTATGGCCGTTTTTTCGCGAATTTCCCGCGCCTTAGCCAACGCTTTGGTGGGGTCTTCTTTGATCATTACAGGTTGGCTACTGCGCGGCATTTTCATACACGAAACCACCAGAAAGGCGACCCCGATCGATGCCGAGAGTTGAATCTTAGCCTGTTTATTTAAAAGCATGGGTTATTGAACGTTATATGTTAGAGAGAATCAAAAATAAACAGTGGTAGATTAAGTAAAACGGCTAATTACGGGTTTTTACTTATGGCGAACTCTTTTTTTAGATTAACGCCAAGAGGAACCGTATCATGAGGACATTTTTGCAGACTTTTCAAGTTTTTGGCAACAAACATCCAGTCGGGGAAAAAGTCTATTGATTATTTCCTATCCAATTCAAGTATCGGGGTTTAATCTTTGCCTTCTTTACACGGAATGAATCCATCAGAATATTCACAAACCTCTATCCCAACATGAAAAAACTCGTTATCCTCGCGATTGTTTTGTTTAACCAATGGGGGCTGATGCAAAGCTACGCCCAAGTCACCCAGCGCAACATTTTAGGAAATAAATACTCCTTGGAAACCGTCAAACAATCCCTGATTCCGCAAAATCAGTTCAAGCCTTATCCCAAAACCGTTGGCGAGTGGAAAGCTGCCCTCCCCGACTCCATTATTGTGCGCACCATCAAGGCAGGAGAAGCCGTACTGGACTATAAATTTGAACCCATATCGGCCACGCTGTCGCTCGACTTCGTGCGGTCTGGCGACCGCGAGCGTCACAGTAAAATCTCCTTTGGAAAACGTAATGCTTTGATTGACTTGGTGTTGGCCGAAAGCATTGAAGACAAAGGTCGCTTTACAGAAGCCATTCTCAACGGCGTGTGGTCCATTTGTGAAGAAAGCTTTTGGGGAGTTCCCGCCCACATCAGCGGTACCGGTTTGCCCAATGTAGAGGATAATATCGTGGATCTTTTTGCCGCCGAAACGGCATCTGTATTGGCATTTACCGACTATTTTGTGGGTGACAAACTGGATAAAATCAACAAGCTCATCCGCAAGCGCATTTACCACGAAACCAACCAACGGCTATTTATCCCAATGCTTACAAACCCCAACCGTTACGGCTGGATGAGCAAAACAAACCCGGTCAACAATTGGAATCCGTGGATTATGTCCAACTGGATGACAGCAGCTCTGCTGCTCGAAAAAGACGAAGCCCACCGTGCTGAATCGCTGTACGGTGCTATGTTGGGATTGGATTTGTACCTAAACGGACTGGGCGAAGATGGTGGCTGTGACGAAGGGCCGAGTTATTGGTTTGCCGCTGGAGCCTGTGTGTTTGACTGCCTCGAATTGCTCGACGACGCCACGAAAAACAAGGTAGCCATTTACAACGAGCCGTTGATTCAGAAAATGGCATCGTACGTGTACAAAACCCATATTTCAAACGATTACTTTGTAAACTTCGCCGACGCCGACCCCAAACTCAAACCCGACGGCGTTATGCTGTATCGTTTTGGACAAAAAATTAACGACCCACAACTGAAGCAGTTTGGCAAATGGGCCATTGAGAAATACCCAACGGCCATTTCCAATAACGGTTTCCACCGAATGCGCAAAATTCAGAACTTACTGACTTTCAAGAATATTGAAGCTAACAAAAACAGCTACGAACCCGTAAGAAACGCGAGGTTTAACGACATTCAAGTGCTGACCACCCGCGCCGACAACGGTTTTTATATGGCGACACACGGCGGCCACAATGCCGAAAGCCATAACCACAACGACGTGGGCGATTTTCTACTCTACGCCAACGGCGAGCCAGTCATCATCGATGCAGGGCGCGGGAATTACACAGCACGCACGTTTTCGTCCAAGCGCTACGAGCTGTGGTTTACGCAGTCTCAATACCATAACTTACCCATCGTCAACGGTTTGGGGCAAATCGCGGGCCGCAGCTATGAGGCCACCAACGTAAAAAGCACCGTCAACGATAAAGAATCCTCGTTGAGCATGAACATTGCGCCAAGCTACGACAAAGCCGCTGGCATTGCGGCTTGGAACCGTACCGTCAAGTTGAATCGCGCCAAAAACACGGTGGAAATCAACGACGATTACGCGCTGAATCAAAAGCCCAATTCGTTGCAGCAGATATTTATAACCGTTTGCGACATCGACATCGCCACGCCTGGAAAAGTCATCTTCAAAACGTGGCAAAACCAGACCGTTACGCTGCAATATGACCCCAAACTCTGGAGCATTTCTACCGATTTGCCTTCTACCGATGGCATGGAATACGTGAGTTTCAAAACCAAATGGGACAATCACCCCGTGCAGCGCATCATCCTGACCAACAAGTCATTGGCTCAAAAAGGGAAATACGGATTTACGATTGGAATGAATTAAGAAGCGATTTTTGAAGAATAGATGTTTTCTAATTTTATATTTTACAGAAACTCCCCTGTGGTCTGACAACTAACAGGGGAGTTTCTGTAAATGAGCGTTTTAAATCGTGCTTATTAACCTAAAAGCCTACTTTTAATCAAATCTTTCAGGGAAGCTATTGAGTTTTACCTTTGATTTATTATTACATTTAAGTCATCGCAAAAACGTTACTTTCAGTCAAGTGAAAATGAACAACTCTATTCTGTACATTATGCTTGCCATTACGGCGGGTGTATTGATTCCGTTCCAAAGTGCCATGAATTCTGCCTTGGGCAAAGGTCTCCAAAACCCTTATTTTTCAGCGCTTACTATCTTTATTGTGGCCGTTATTGGGCTATCGGTCTATATAATGCTTTCACGCCAGAACGTTCCCACCATGGTGCATTTTGCCGCCCCTCCCAAGTGGAGCTATATCGGCGGGCTTTTGGGCGGCACCTACGTTTTGCTTGTTGTTTGGCTTGCACCGAAGCTAGGCATCGGAAACGTAACCGTTTTGGTATTGATGGGGCAGGTAATCGCCGCCATGGTGATTGACCAATTTGGGCTACTAGGTGCCCCGTTTCACCCCATCACTTGGCAACGATTGATAGGGGTAGTACTTTTGTGTACAGGAGTGTATGTGATTCGAAAATTTTAGAGACTGTTTTGCAATTATGTTACTTTGATTCAATTCCCCTGTCCAGTACATTCAATTAACAACTAGGGCATTGACTCAAAATAGAACATTAGATAGATGATAGGGATGAATAGGCGAGGCGTTCAAATGTAGATTTTTCTTGACAAGTTGTCAAGAAAAATCTACATTTGAATAAAAACCAAGTAAAATGAAAATAATTACCGTCGGAGACTTAAAAACGCGATTTTCCGAGATACTCCAGGAAGTGCAGGCCGGAGAAGAGATCGCCGTTGCTTTTGGAAAAAAAAAGGAAATTGTTGCTTATCTCGTGCCAAAATCAGCGCGTAAGCCTGCAAAACGTACTTTGGGTCTCTTGGCCAACAAAGGAAAAGTTACCTTTCAGAACGATTTCAGCATGACCGAAGAGGAGTTTTTGAGCGTATGAGTTATCTACTTGATACCCATACGCTTATATGGGCAATAACCGAGCCACAGAAGTTGTCTGCTACCGCAAAAAAAGTCCTTATTAATTCTGAAAATGAGATTTTGGTAAGTGCAGTTAGCTTTTGGGAAATCTCATTAAAGTATTCCCTTGGCAAATTAACATTGGAAGGTTATTTGCCCGAAGATTTTCTGAAAGCTGCGATAGCTACAGGCTTTAAGATTATTCCTTTAACCGAGCAAACTACCAGTACTTATCATCATCTCAAAGCATCTTACCATCGTGACCCATTTGATAAAATGCTTATTTGGCAAGCCATTCAACATAACTTCACTCTCATAAGTTGTGATGGAAATGTACACAAATATGAGAGTGAAGGGTTAAAAGTTATCTGGTAAAACCGCCTTAAATCACCTCCCGTAAGGCCTCTTCGTTGGCCTCAATCAACTGCTGAATGTGCGCATCTTCCAAGGCATACGAGAAAAATAGGCTTTCAAACTGCGAGGGTGCCAAATAAATACCGCGCTTAAGCATGGCTTGAAAATAACGGCCAAACATCGGTAAATCCGACGCTTTGGCGGAGGTAAAATCCGTAACGGGCTGAGCGGTCATAAAAAGCGTAAACATCGACCCGATGTGATTGATGGTGAAGTTTAATCCCAGTTTTTGAAGAGAGGCTTTAAACCCAGCGGCAATGGCATTTCCCACTTTGTCGAGGCGCGTATATACTTCGGGGTGCGCTTCCAAATAACGCAGCATCGCCAATCCCGCCGACATCGCAATCGGGTTTCCAGAAAGCGTACCTGCCTGATAAACAGGCCCTGCTGGCGAGACACAATCCATGATTTCGCGCTTGCCACCGTAGGCCCCCACGGGCATTCCTCCACCGATGATTTTACCCATGGTGGTCATGTCGGGCACAATACCGAA
>JAIXPV010000209.1 GCA_027486105.1 Runella sp.
CGCCTCGAGCGCCGAAGTCACTGTACCGAACCCATCCCGCGGCTTTAAATTTAACGACATCCTTGGGCGCTACGTTTACCTGCAATTCAGCTTTTTCGTTGGTAAATACCTGAGTTTTCTTCTTTTGGGATGTGATCACTATATTTTCAAGCGAACCTTTGCTCTGCCCCTGTGCCACAAATGCACACGTTAAAAAGAGAAATATCAAGCGCATATATTTCATCATAAGAGTGAGTGGCGTAATGCCTTTAAGGGTAATCATTGCGTTTTAGGTGTGTGAAAATTGATTAATAAAGACAAAATAAGTAACCGTACATTATTATTCACGCAAAGCCGCAGAGTTGCAAAGATTTTAAATGAATGATTATCAAAAATTTAGCGTCTTTGCGTGAAATTTAAAACAAATATGGCGTATCACTTAAGCAACCTGAATTAGTTTTTTATTTTTATTCTTTTGCGCCGTTTCGGGTATAACCGATTTGTGGTTGCTGTTTTAATAAATCATACAGATTGGCAGCGACATTCGAATGTGTATCCATCAAATTGTTGGTTTCACCAGAATCTTTTTCAAGAGCATACAATTGAGCGGCAAAAGCAGGGCTGCCGATTGGCCCTTTTGACCAGCCACCACTGCCCGCGCCGTCAATATATTTCCATTTTCCTGACCTTATGGCAAACATTCCCTCAATCGAATGATGAATAATATTCTGTCGTACAGGGCAAAATCACCGTAGCCCAAATCATCGGCCAAAATAACAACGATATTTGGTAAAGCAGAGGCCGATTTCGCCCCTTGACTGGTGTCATTGCTCAAAAAGTAAGACCTAAAACCCAAAAGACCTATCAAAGCCCAACTGCTAATAAAAACGCTATTCCCGAATTTCATCTTGAAAATAGAAGGTTAAAACTGAATAATTTGGCCCTGTATCAGGCTGATAACCAAGCCTGACGAACAAACGCCACGCTTTCTTGGACGCCCTCCTTCCCTTTGTTGGCCCATTCTTCCAAACAAAGCCATCCGTCAAATTTTTTGGATTTTAGATAGCTGAATATCTCCCCAAAAGGTACGATTCCCGTCCCTAGCGTAGCGGGCTGCAATTGTCCAAATGTGGCGGTTTCGGCCACATGAATGGTCAATACTTTGTCAAATACGGCATCAAGAATTTCAATGGTATCTGGGTAACCAGCGGCTAAAATATTGGCGGTATCAAAATTAATCCCGACCGACGTTTCGCGCAGGCCTTCGGCAATCTTCAAAAAAATGGTGGGAGGATTGCTAAAGTCGATATACTCCCACGCACCAGGCTTGGCGTGATTCTCATACACGAGCTGGATGCCGTATTTGTCGGCAACGGGTGCCACCTTTTTTAGGTATTCAATGGCCCACGTTATGCCCTCCTCCACGGGAGTGCCAGGATGCGCCTGCCCAGCCGTTACGCGTACGAATTTTGCCCCCAAAGCCGAGGCCAACGCAATATCATGCACTAAAAAATCAAATTCTCGCTCCCGCTGTAAATGCTCTGGATGCGTAAAATCGGGGTAAGTCGTCACCATGATCAGCGGAATACCTTCTTCAGCAATCTCATTTTTTAGTTGAGTAATGTATTTGGGCGTGTGATTCTTGATTAAAGTACTACCCAAATCAAAACCGTCGAGGCCCAGATTTTTGCAAAGTCGGGCATATTCTGGGATGGTCATTTCATTATTCATGATGGCCGCGAATAATGACACCGATAAGCAGCTCATTTTCATCTTAATACTTTCATTAAAAAAGTGAATTCAACAAAGAAATCCATTTCACCCGCCTAAATACTCGTTTGATAAGAAAACATTTGCTTTCACAAGTGTCGATTCTTTTCGCAGACGCCATCTAATTCTGTCCGTAATAGTTGTGGGTCCGCTTACTTTGAATTAGTTTTGCAGCCTGAAATAAACAGAGAGGTGTCCGAGTGGTTGAAGGAGCACGCCTGGAAAGTGTGTATACGGGCAACCGTATCGAGAGTTCGAATCTCTTCCTCTCTGCAAAAAACTCAAAAACCCCTTAAATCTTGCGATTTGAGGGGTTTTTCTTTAAAAACGTTACCGATTGGCGTAACCAAAGAAGTACAATTGTTACCGCTTGATTCCCTGTAATATTCCTTGAATAATTACGGAAATGTGTTTCGGTTGACTTCTCATATTTTGGACAATTCAGGGGTAAGTAACTGATAGTTGCCTCAACATTGATTTTATCATTCTTCGTGCGCTATCATCCAACAACGCAGCATAGGAATCATCCAACTCCGGTAAATTACAGGTGTCGGCAGCGTGGTTGTATGCTTTGACATACATGGCCGTCAGTTTTACAAGGGTGTTTTCAATTTCCTGCAATGAAGGCAGCGCGGAAATATCAACCTTTTCCATTAATTCGGCTCTCTCAAGCAATCTTTCAAAAGCATCTTTCAACACTTTCTTTTCTTGAGTAGTAGCCTGTTTTTTAGGTCGTGCCATTGTTCGATCCGGTTTAAGTTGGTTATTTATTCCAAGGTGCATTGAACCAACTTTTAGCGGATGGTATGGCAGCTTGCGCGGTTGCTTCTGCTTCTTCGGGCTTTTTGGTTTTTTCTACCTTCGTTTCGATGTATTCAACCAAATCGTTAAAATAGTTGTGGCCGGTGATGTCGATAATCTTCGTACCGGGGTTGCCGTTCACTTCAATAACATACGTTTTGCCGTCCTCATCTTTGATGATGTCAACCCCTGCAAAATCAAGGTTTACCGCTTTGGCCGCTTTGATGCAAATGTCAACGTCGGAATCCGATAGTTCAACTTTACGACCGCTACCGCCTTGCGATATGTTAGCCCTAAAATCCTTCTTGCCGGCGCGTTCCATTGCTACGCTTACCTTATCGCCCACTACAATAGCGCGTATATCCTTTGAGCCGGCTTTTTAACAAACTTTTGAATCTTAACATTTGCTTTGAGTCTATACAGGCTTTCAAGTGCAGTATTGGCCGCTTGTGGTGTCTCAAGGATGAACACGCCTACACCCTGACTGCCATTGAGTAGCTTACCAATAGCGGGAAGGCCGCCTACCTTGTTGATAAGAAAGTCAATATGTACGGGGTTAGAGGCGTAGGTAGTAAGGGGAACCCGCAAACCGCGTGCGCTTAGTCGTTGAGTGGTCTTGAGCTTGTTTGAGGCCGTTTCCAGACCGTCGGCATCTTGTGCGCAATAGATGTCAAGATTGTCGGTTAGGTGTCTTAAAATGCTTGCACCATGAACTAAGCCGCCGCCTATCCTGCTGATGACGGCATCATAACTTTTTGCTTTGAGTCTAACGGGACTCTCAAGCGTAGCCGAACCGTTGTAAATACGGTCGTAGCCGCTTTCTGATTCGGAAACAAAAAGGTAAAGGTCGTCAGGGTTGTGATGCTCAAAGGTGTGTTCACGCTTGGTGATGGCATCAATCAAATGACGTGAGGGTGTACCCGTCGCGAGTACTAGAAAATTGAGGCTGTTACTACTCATGGCTATATTTTATTTAAAAGATTGAACAGCCACAAAGCAACAAAATCAACTTTGAAAAAAACAGGACACAAATTTTTGAAAAAATGAAGGGGTGTTCTAAAAAAAAATGATACTCTTTTTAGCGTATAAATGGGCGGGGTATATTCCCATTTTGTATGGTGGCAATTTCCACTACCGATAAAGTGCGGGCCACAGTATAGAGTGTAACAGGGTTCTTTATTTGATTGACAAAAAAATAACTACCTGTTTGATAGGTAGTTATCAGGGGTTTTGTTCAAAAACGAGTGCAAAACGTATGATTTAGAACGTTTTTTTTACTCAATACTTCGTTTTCATGGATTAAAAACGGCTTGCCATTGGTGATTCTATCTAAATATCAACCTCATTAAGTAGCTGAAAGGCCGTTTTAATGGTTTTTAACTTTCCTTTCAAAATTTCGCTTTCTTCTTCATTGGTTGCCTGCCATTGGTAATACTGTTTCTTTTCGGCCTCCCGTTTGCGGGTGACTTCTTCAAGCCGGGCCGCTTTTTTGGCGTAGTCTGCTATGATAAACTCAATGACGGCTTGACCCGTTTTTAGTCCTTCCTGCTTCATTACTTGGTTCATTATCTCGACCAAGTTCTTTTTATCTTCTAACCCGCGTAGGGTGATGGTTTTAAAGTCTTTGGATTCTGCTATCATTTTTTTTGTGTTTGGGGTTGATGGCCGCGTAGAGCTGTTGACCAGGTTATGAAAGTGATTTGTTTTTGATAGCAAATTGACGGCTGCAGGTTAAGCCTGGGCAAAGGGTCGAGTCTGTTTTTGCTATCAAAGTAGGGGTTTAAAACCTTACCCCTAAAAGAAGAAAAGCTCTTATTAAAAGCTCTTATTAACTATTCATAGAGAACGGGGTCAATCCTGATGTTTCGCTCTCTGGTGTTTCCCTCAAAGTAAGCGGCTGTAATGATTTCCCCTTTTGCGATTTCCTTCTTTATGACTTCAATTGCTTTACCCATGTTGGCAACTTTAAAAGTTAGTTGTTGGGTTGCGTTTGCGTTTTGTGGGTTTGGCCTTCTGACGTAAAACTTTACTTTGGCTTGTTGGGTCTTTTCCATGTTCGATGGTAGTTGATTTGAGCTTTTTAATTTGAGCTTTTGAGGGCTTTTGGGGTGAAAGGTTGCGGCACTTCGTTTTCTTGGTTTTGTGCAACTTTTCACCTTTGCGGTTTATTGGTTTTGTGCAAATGGTGTAGAGAATTTTTGATTTTTACTTACTTAGTTACTTTTTATCTGTAAATCGTTGATTATCAGTACAAAATCTAAGTAAGTAGGTGAATTTTGTTAAAAATCAAGTTACTTAGTAGAGTATTAAAGACAGACTAAGTAACTAAGTAGGACTAAGTAGGTTGTATCTTACTTAGTATTTTTAAGTATAACTAGTTGATAATTAAATACTTATAAGTGACTAAGTAACTAAGTAAGTTGATTTTCAATTTCAATTAAATAATAACCCTTCCTTTGAGTGCCAAACTGTTGTAAATACTTCTGTTCTTTCTTCCATTTCAGACTGCCCAACGCTTTACCAACTTGTACTTCATGCACCTTACCATATCCTTTATTTCTAAAGTATTCGCTTATGTCAACGCATTGGTAAAAATTAGCTTTTGGGTCGCTTTTCTCGGCACTTTTGAAGTGTTTGGTTATGAGGTTCATTTCAGAGGTTACACGCATAAACATTCGGTTTATTAACTCCGTTTGGTTAATATCATCATGCGATAATTCCCCCTTAAAACCGCCTTTTAGAAGTGCATAGGCTTGCGCCCAAACGTTGTTTATATCAATTTGACAATACCCGTCTTTTCCCCCGTTATCGTGGTTGATATTCAGTACGTTAAAGATTATCCAACGGACTGAACCCGTTTCATCCGTCAAAAACTCGGAGTTGTTGGTACTTGCTACAAATGAAGCCCTACGGGGGAACAAAACTTCTATACCAGAGAACAACGGAGCATATTTAACGCCACTTTCTGACAGGGTTGATTTAAACTCATTGTTCAGGTCTTTTTTGTCAAATTGTGCTAATTCATCAAGATTGATAAGGAAGTTTTGAACCAACGAAAATTTACTTTGCCGGCCGCCGTGAAAGTCGTACCCCTTTTTGTAGTATGGCTTTAATTTATCAGGTACTAAAAAATCAAAAAATGACGTTTTGCCGTCATGCTGTTTGCCCACAAACGTAAAGCAATGTTTGTTAAATTGGTTACTTCCCAAGGCTTGAGCAACGACGCGAACTAACATTTTTTTAAACATTGCTTCAAACCATTTTTGGTCATCGGTTTTAACAAAAGTTGACAATTGTTGGATGTAGTCC
>JAIXPV010000060.1 GCA_027486105.1 Runella sp.
CATAATTTGCCCCCGATATCCCCTTAAATTCATCGTCGGCTGTTTGGGCGTTTAGCAAGCCAAGGCGCCAGTTGTCGTCTAGTTTGCCGCTCAAACGAGCGCCATACAGAATACGGTTAGGAACGCCCAAGCCCGTCGTAGAATCGCGGGCGATGCCGATTTGACGCGAGAAAAAAGGACTGATGATTTGATTACCGGCCCCTCCGAGGTTGCTTTGCGGTGGCAAAAAAGGGTTGATGACGTAACTACCGAAACCAGAAAATAAATCGGAATTTTCCAAGAAAAACTGCCGCTGTTCGGGATAGTTGATGTCAAATCGGGAGAGGTTAATGACTTGCCGGTCGGCTTCTACATTTGAAAAATCGGGATTGATGGTCAAATCCAAATTAAGCCCCGACGTAACCGCGATTTTGGCGTCTCCTCCGAAGTTGAGTCTGCTTCCATTATTAGGGTTTTTAGGATTCACAAAGTCTTGGGTATTGCCCGCAGAAATGTACGGAATCAGTGAGATATTGGCACCTGATTTTTTTAAAGGTTTTTCGAATTCAATCGGAACTGCATATCCCAAATTCATAATAATCTGATTTTGGGGGATTTGCACAAGCGTACTTTGCTCGTTTATTTGGGTATCAAAACGATAACTTTTAAACAACCATTGAGGCGTGTTTTCTTTAAAACGTAGGGTTGTAAAAGGAATTGCGATTTCGGTGGTCCAGTAGTTATCATAAATCTTTGATTCTCCCGTCCATTTATTGTCCCAAAATTCGCTAAAAAACGAATTGTCGGTCGCGCCGTTGTAGAGCAACGCCTCCCGCATTACGCCCAAGGGGTTCATGCCAAACAAAAAAGCGTTGGTCTTATCGTTGAACGTATCAATGACAAAGGTGACATTGTCGTTGCCTCCCGCCCGGTAATCCCGGCGATAGGAGAGAATGACAAACTTATTGCTTTTGGTATAGCATTTGGCGCTGATGTAAACGAATTTCTCGTCATATGCAATTTTTACATCCGTTTTGTACACGGCTTTTAGGGTATCGGTGGGAAAGTATTGCCAAAAATCCCCTAATGTGCTACTTTTTTCCCAGATGGGTTCGTCCAAAATACCGTCAATTTTGATTTTATCCGTCGTAAAATTGACTTTGTAAGGGGTTGTGTTTTGGGAAAATACGGGGATAGAAAAGAGGAGTAAAAGTAAAATTCTCATCAAATGCGGTGGGTTGTTTAGAGAGATAGATTAGGAAAGAACAAATTTAAGGGTTTTGTATTCCAACAACCATCTCGTTGCCTAATAACTCACAAATATTTCCAAAAAGCCCAGATTTTTCTGGTCTTTAGGTAGGTTAAATCTTTGTCATTTGTATAGGCTTCGCGCTCAAAACTAATATTTCTATATGCTAAATAGCGACGACGGTACTGAATCAGCCGCACTAGGAATTCTAACAAATACCAGGCGTAAAAAAGAAATATTCCCAGTTCAAGTTGCTGGCGAAGATGAATGCGCTCGTGATTGAGCAGCCATTGGGGCGGGCGGGCTTCACGGCAAAATACCCACGGGAAAAACGTCAGCCCCTCCACCCACAGAAAAGGAGTGTGCACTAAAATCATGGGCAGACGAAAATGTTTTGGCATGGTTTTCGTAAAAGGTTTGACAACTTTTTAGGAAAGAACTAATTTTAGGCAACTTTCTCAACGGGTGGAGGGCTAAATCTAAAAGCGGCAAGGGTATTATTGCTTCTTTGGTTACTTATAATAAAGTGTTTATTTGTACTTAACTCTTTCATTTTAAACCCCTAACCCATTTGGGAATTATGTTATTTACAGCCAATTTACTAAATCTTTTTGACCATACTATTGGAAAGGCCGAAATTGAAGTAGCCGAAAAACGAATCATCAGCATCAAAATGATTGGGGTCGAGGAGCTGGGGCTTCCGTACATCATGCCTGGTTTTGTGGATGCCCACGTCCACATTGAAAGTTCGATGTTGACCCCGGCGCAATTTGCCCGGCTTGCGGTTGTCCATGGAACCGTCGCCACGGTTTCCGACCCGCACGAAATCGGGAATGTATTGGGCGTGGCGGGCGTAGAATACATGATTGAAGACAGCAAACGCGTGCCGTTTAAGTTTTGCTTCGGCGCGCCTTCGTGCGTACCCGCTACTACCTTTGAAACCGCTGGGGCCGTGATCTCGGTCAAAGATGTTCGTCGGTTGTTGGCCATGAAAGAGATTGGCTACTTGGCCGAGATGATGAATTTTCCGGGCGTTTTGCACGAAGACCCCAATGTGATGATGAAAATCCGTTTGGCGCAGGCATTTAACAAGCCCGTAGACGGACATGCGCCCGGGTTGCGCGGTGCCGATGCCCAAAAATACATCGAAGCGGGCATCACGACCGACCACGAGTGCTTCACTTACGACGAAGCGCTTGACAAACTCCAACTTGGATTAGATTATATTTTGATACGAGAAGGAAGCGCCGCTAAAAATTTTGAAGCGCTTATCCCGCTCATCGCCGACTTCCCCAACCGACTGATGTTTTGCTCTGACGACAAGCATCCTGATAATTTGGTGGAAGACCATATAAATCAGTTAGTGAAGCGTGCGTTGGCCAAAGGCTACCCGCTTTTCAGCGTGCTGCGGGCGGCCTGCCTGAATCCCGTATTGCATTATCGTCTCAACGTCGGTTTGTTGCGCGAGGGAGACCCCGCCGATTTTATTTTGGTCAATAATCTTCAAGATTTTGATATTTTGGAGACTTACATAGAAGGAGAGAAGGTGTCCCAAAACGGCACTTCCAATATCCCCGACCTGCGAAGCCCACTGGTCAATCAATTTGATTGTAAATTATTACAGGCTATTGATTTGAAAATTGAAGCTACCTCATCGTCTTTGACCTTGAACGTAATTGAGGCGTTGGATGGACAACTCATCACAAACCTACTGAAAGTGCCGGCTCGGATTGAAAATGGTCTTATTGTGTCGGATACAGCGCGGGATATTTTGAAAATCGTCGTTGTAAATCGCTATCATCCTGCGCCTGTTGCGGTAGGATTTATTAAAAACATTGGATTGCAGGAAGGAGCGATGGCGTCGTCGGTGGCGCATGATTCGCACAATATCATTGCCGTGGGCTGTGACGATGAAAGTTTGGTGCAGGCTATAAATCTGGTTATTGAAGCCCAAGGTGGCGTGAGTGCAGTCAGTCCTAAAGCGGATGCTGCCCATCTTCTACCGCTCCCAATTGCGGGTTTGATGTCAGACGTTGATGGATATCAAGTAGCAGAACAGTATACCCAGATTGATTTTTTTGTTAAATCTCAACTTGGTTCTAAGCTAAATTCACCGTTTATGACGCTATCTTTCATGGGCCTTTTAGTAATTCCTTCGTTGAAAATGAGTGATTTAGGTTTATTTGATGGGCAAAGCTTCAGTTTTGCCAAATTATATTTTTAAAAATTAATTGTTAAAAAAACACTTTTTATTTTGCAACTTATTATAAAGAAAATTACATTTGAGGCGTGATTGTTTCTAAACCCCAAACCCCTCCACCCCAATGCCTCGTTTTCACCTTACAACCCAAGAAGAGGTAACTCTCTGGAATCAGTTCCGCCAAGACGATGAGCCTTCTTTTGCACGTTTGTATCAATGTTATGTTCAACTTCTTTACAATTATTGTACACAATTCAGTGCCGATAAGGCTTTAATTAAGGATTGTATCCACGATTTGTTTGTGGAACTTTGGCAACACCGCCACACGCTCGGCGATACCACTTCGGTACGCTATTATTTGATGGCTTCGATTAAACGTAAGTTGGTTCGGCACCTCAATGCCCAGCAAAAAAACACCAGCAGTGAGGAGATTCCGTTGGAGTATCACCATTTGTACACGGCTTCGGCTGAGTCTTATGTGATTGCTCAGGAGGATTATCTGCAAACAAATCGTAACCTGAATGAAGCATTAGAAAAACTGCCCCGCCGTCAGCGCGAAGCGATTTTCCTGAA
>JAIXPV010000165.1 GCA_027486105.1 Runella sp.
AATTGTGCCATAATAAGAACACGACTTGTATCGTGCTTAGCAATAGTTAATTGACGTTTTGAAGTCTCAATTATCAATCTACCTCGGGCATTTTGTCCAAAGCTGACTTTCACAATAAAGACAGCTAGGAGAATAAAGGTTAGAACTTTCATATTCAACTATTTTGAATCGGCAACTTAACTATAAACGTCGTCCCTTCGCCCTCTACACTCTCTACCTCAATCGTCCCACCGTGCCCCTTAGTCACAATATCATCGGCCAAACTTAGCCCCAAACCTGTGCCTTCGCCCGTGGGCTTGGTCGTGAAAAAGGGTTGGAAGATTTTGGCCTGTACTTCTTTGGACATTCCGGTACCGTTGTCTTTAACTTTGAGGACAACTTGATTATCAAGGGCTTGAGTACTAACAATAACTTTGGGAGAATAACTAACGTTGGCAGCGTTTTGAACGCTGCCAACGTTAATGCGGCCGACTTTGACGGCGTAAAAAGCGTTGTTGATCAAATTCAACAACACCCGCCCGATTTCCTGTGGGACAACCTCGACTTTTGGCAAACTTTCATCTATAATCAACTCATAATCAGCATTAAATCTACTATCTTTAGCTCTTAGCCCATGATACGAAAGCCGCAAAGACTCATCTGCCAGTTTATTGAGGTCGGTGAGCTCTTTTATGCTCATACCGGCCCTTGAGTGTTCTAGCATTCCTTTCACAATACTTGATGCCCGCTTGCCGTGGTGGCTGATTTTTTGCTGGTTTTGGCTTAAATCTGTCACTAAATCCAAGATTGCGTCTTTATCTATTTCTGGCTTTTCTACTTCTTCTTTCAATTCTTGGGCAAGCTCAACGCTCATTTCTGAGAAGTTATTGACAAAATTTAACGTATTCTGAATCTCGTGGGCAATACCTGCCGTTAGCTCGCCGAGGCTGGCCATTTTTTCGGATTGAATCAATTGAGCTTGGGTAGATTTGAGCTTATTGAGAGAGTCTTCTAACTCACGGGTACGAATATTTACCTTGTGTTCCAACATCTGGTTTTTTTTCACTAACTGCCGCGAACGGAACACAATATAAGCTCTCAATCCACTTAAAAACAGTAAAGCGTAAATCAGATAAGCCCACCAAGTAGCCCACCACGGAGGCCGAATCGTGAAAGTGTACTGATACTCATTGCTCCACTCACCAACGCTACTAAGTGCTTTTGCTTTGAAAGTATATCTACCTGGCGAAAGGTTACTGTACGAAGCTCGGTTGCTACTGGAAAGACTACTCCAGCTCCGGTCGTTACCTTCCAAGAAGTATCGGTATTTTACTTTATCTGACTGATGCATCGTGATACCGATAAAATGAAAAGTCAGGTAGTTGTTATCATAAGGCAGGCTTAGACCTCCTGGCAATGCTTGCCATTTAATGGTGCTATCTACCCGAATATCACCCACTTTTACACCATTTCCTAGCACTATGCTAGTATCTGGATTGTTGATAAGTGTGTTCCAATCTACGGGCTCATTATACAGCGAAATACCAGTGAGCCGAGTCTTAGGAGGAGCATTTTTTTTCACCTCTCTGCTTGTATAATACACCGTAACTCTGTCATTTGAGCAAGCCCAAATATTGCCTGAACGGTCGGTAATAATGGTATTTCCACTTTGCCCTCCCATCCCCAAAAAACCATCACCGTACCCAAAGCTTTTAAATAAGTTTAGGTTTTCATCAATGCCCAACGCATTGGGTGTTGTTTTTAAGTAAGATTTAAGGGCTTTTTCTTTGGGTAATTTATTGAGGCCGTTACGAGTCACAAACCACATATTGCCTTCGTGGTCTTCGGTAAGTGTGAGCGGGTATATTTCCGAAAGCCCTTCTTTCTGGGTAAAAGCCGTAAAATATTTCCCATCGTATCGGGTGGCACCCTCTGAGGTACCAAACCATATATTACCCGCTTTGTCTTCGTGGCTTGCCCAAACGCTGTTGTGTGATACGCCATCTTTGGTAGTATAACAGGTAAACTTTTGGCCATCGTATTTGGCAATTCCAGCGTCACTTGTCCCAATCCAGATGTTGCCCTGTCGGTCTTCGGTAAGGCTATTAGTAATGTTGGAGGGCAGCCCCTGTTTGGTAGTAAAAACAGTAATGCTCTTACCATCATATTTATAAACACCCGACCCATAATTAGCCATCCACAGATTACCGTTCCTATCTTCCATTATATCTTGTATGGCGTTTCCTCTTTCGCTGTTTGGGTCTTTATAGTAGTAAAACTTCTTACCGTCAAATTTTGCGAAGCCCCCACCTCCATCGCCCAAACCGAGCCATATATTTCCCTGGCGGTCCTCGGCGATGGAGCGCACCGTTTGTGGTGAGGGTAAGCCTTTTATGGAAGTATAATGCGTAAAATGTTTACCATCATATTTGCACAGACCCGCTTGCGATCCAAACCACATATTGCCTTTCTTATCCTCCAAAATGCTCCAGTTTCGGTTGAATAACAACCCCTCTTTGTCCGTAAAGTGATTAAACGGAATGCCGCTAAGTTTGGTCAAACTACCATAATTCCCAAACCAGATGTTGCCCGAGCGGTCTTCCAGTATACATAATACTTCTCTATCAGGAAATCCTTCTTTCTGGCCATAGTGCGTAAACTGTTTGCCGTCGTACTTGATGGCACCGGCCCCTTCAGTCCCCAACCAAACGTTGCCCGCTCGGTCTTCTAGCAGGGTGCTAATGGTATTATGACTTAATCCTTCTTTTAGGGTAAAATTGAAAAACTGTTTTCCGTCGAATTTTATCAGACCCGTGCTGTCGGTGCCCATCCAGATATTGCCAGCTTTATCTTCCAACAAACACCGAATACCTTGGGCAGGAAGACCGTTTTGATTAGTATAATGAAAGAAACTTTGTCCGTCAAATTTATCCACACCCTTTTCAGTAGCTATCCAGAGGTTTCCGTGGCGGTCTTCAATGAGATGCCTGACCGTGTTGCCTGAAAGCCCCTGTTTGGTAGCATACATTGCAAAATTTTTGCCGTCGTACCGACCAATCCCCCCTTTGGTAGTGCCAAACCAAATCGTTCCTTTTCGGTCTTGCAACATGGTTCGGACGTGGCCCATTGGTGTTTTTTTCTTATCAATGATGTACCTAAAATTTTGGCCATCATATTTGAACAAGCCTTCCTTTTCAGAACCAAACCACATATTGCCAGAGCTATCTTCTATCAAAGTCATGACTCGGTGGCCGTTGGTGGCAGGAATATTGGAAAAATGGGTAAAGTTTTGTCCATCAAACCTGCTCAAACCTCCTCCCCTCATACCTATCCAAATATTGCCAGCCTTGTCTTGAATCAAAGTATATACTGAGGGGTGCCGCAACCCTTGAAGTTTGGTGTAGTAGCTAAAATTAGCAGGATTGGGGTCTTTGATGGCCATATCTTTGGCCACTACCACTTCTCTCGGCCCTACCGTAATTTGGGTATCAATCGCTTCAGAGACAATAGGTAACAAGAATGAATCTTTGCCAGGTGTACAAACAGTGGGAGTGCTTACTTTGATAGGCTTTTTCGGGATGGCTGCATAAATATTGGTATTGGCGGGGATTGATGTTACAGCCCCTAGGGTTGTCACTTTAAAGTCAGCCGCCGTCACGGAGATTATTTTGGGCGGTTGTAGGCTGTCAGGAGGAGTTATATAACCCTTCGCCTCCACAACTGACAATTGATGAGGCGTATTGCCCTTATTTTCGGATTGATTACAAGCGTACTGAACAAGGATAAGTAAGCCCATACAAGGCATCTTCAAGGTACTGAAAAATGATAGAGAAGTAACGTTTTTCATACGAGATATGGGTAATTTTTCTTTTATTATCAATTATTTATCGTTTAGGAAATCGCATTGTAAAAGTCGTTCCCTCCCCCTCCACACTCTCTACCTCTATCGTTCCGCCATGCCCTTTGGTCACAATATCATACGCCAAACTCAGCCCCAAACCCGTGCCCTCACCCGTGGGTTTGGTGGTGAAAAACGGTTGAAATATCTTGGCTTTGGTCGCATCTGACATACCTGTGCCGTTGTCTTTGACTTCAATGACAATTTGAGTACCAAGGTTTTGAGTACTGACAATAACTTTGGGAGAGTAACTAACGTCGGCAGCCTTTTGAACGCGGCCGACGTTGACGGCGTAGAAGGCATTATTGATTAAATTCAACAATACTCGTCCAATATCTTGGGGGATTACTTCGATTTTTGGCAGGTTACTGTCTGCAATCAACTCATAGTCACAGTTAAAACTACTGTCCTTGGCCCGTAGGCCGTGATAACTCAATCGTAAATATTCGTCAGCCAATTGGTTTAGATCAGTCAATTCCCGCTCACCTGAAGATTGGCGAGAGTGCTCCAACATTCCTTTGACGATAGAAGAGGCCCGTTTGCCGTGAAGATTGATTTTCGATTGGTTTTGGGTTAAATCACCCATTAATTCCTTTACAAACACCTTGTCAATCGGCTCTTTATCAAGCTCTTCATTTAGTTCTTGGGCTAAATCAACGGAGAGTTCCGAGAAATTATTGACAAAATTGAGTGGGTTTTGTATCTCATGGGCAATGCCTGCCGTGAGCTCGCCCAGTGAAGCGAGTTTTTCTTTTTGGATGAGTTGGGCTTGGGTTGTCCGTAACTCTGCAAGTGTATGCTCCAGTTTGTGTTTTTCCTCAACCAATCTTATGGCATTTTGTTCTTTAAGGTGCAAATCGAGGAAGCGGGTGTATGTGAGGTCAATTACTTTTGATAAACGCATCAATAACTCAAAATGATTATCACTCAGAGGCTCAAATGAGGAAAGCATAATGCAGCCAAAATTTTGAAAAGAAGCATTTAGTATAACACTTTTGACTGAACGCATATTATGTTTTACAGAATCGGGTAATTGTGATAAGGCATTTGCAAATTGATAATCATCCCATGTTTTTTTATTATTGCCTTCTAAAACGTATGACCATCTTTGTTCACGTTGTTCCCAACCTTTTAAAATTGCCAAATTAGGCGTATATTCATGGTATTTTACCAAAACCTTTAAAGGCATATCGGATGCGTCAGCACTCACCATCCACCAATGGGCATCTTTTGTGGCTTTAT
>JAIXPV010000450.1 GCA_027486105.1 Runella sp.
CACCACCCTTACTTCGTCAATGCTTTGAACGGCCTCTTCGTACACTTCTTCCAGTACTTCGTCATCCACTTCCGCAAGTTCTCGGAAGATGCTTTTGTTTCGCTCAATTTCTACGGCCAAAACAAGCTGCTCGTTGGTGATTTCTTGGGTAGGAGAATTGGAAGGTCTGAGTGCGGCAATATTGCCCTTGGCGTCTGGTACAATTTCGTAGTCCACCCCGTTGACTGTGGCGTACTCCGTATCCCCAGTTCTGGGAAGCATTTGTACCTGAAAGCTTTTTTTGGTAGGTGCCAAATATTCTTTGAGTTCCAAGGGGGTATCCATCTCGGCAACGTTACCGATTTCAAAGATGGTCGAATCAGTCTCAAACTCCACAACTCCCCCTTCGGTCACGTTTAACGTACCGATTTTTCCTTTGTAATTTACCTGTTTTCCATTGAGGGATTGTGCTATGGCGGTATTGTTGGCAACAATTTCCTGCCTTTGCTCCTCGGTCAACTCGGGTGCTGGCGCTGGGTCAGCAGGTGGGTCGGTTACAGGCGCTGGGTCAACCAAAGCTGGGTCGGCATCAGGAGCAACGCCGGGAGCAACATCTCCAATAACAGGCGCTGGCGCAACATCAGGCGCGACCTGCTCGGGAGTCGCTTCGGCATCAAGGGGCACAACATCTGGGTTCGCCTGTTGCATCGCATCCAGATTTGCGTAGATACCTCTCAATATATCACCCCTTGCGTCACCCGCTACGGTGTTCATGTTTTGCTCAATCTCCTTTCGGGCGTTAGCAATCAAGGGGTTGGCCACAGGTGTAGCGGCCTGGGCTTGGGCCATAGCCTTTTGGATAGTCCCCTCATTGTGCTTGGCATAGGAATCAAGGATTGCTTGGTTGAAAGCAGCCCGGTCAAACTTTATGGCTCCGCTACCTATCTGGTCAAGGTTCGCATCAATAATGCTGACCGCCTCGTTGAAGAAATTGACCATCCCATCATTGTCTTGGATACGGGCCTTTAGCTGGGCCTTTCCAAACGGAGAAACATTGATTTGTTGTTGCTGAAACTGCTGACCTTGGGTAGTCAGTTCTGCTGCCTTTGCCGCATAATCGTTGCGAAACTTCATCAACTGAAATACATCGAAGCGCTCCTCTGGGGCCTGCCCAAAGTCTTTGGTAGAAAATTGGCGTATTTCCTGGGCGCTACTAACAACGTTCTGAATATCTCCTGTGATAGCATCGAATTTAGCTTGGTCAATCTTACCCTTTTGAAGTAGTTCGGTTGCGTATCCATTCAGTTTGGTCAGGCGTGCATCTAGGTCCCCCCTCTCCAATCCTTTGTCCACGTAAGCAAAAAGGGATTGGTTTTTCAGGGATTTAAAAGCGGTACCACCTCCAAGCGAAACACCAATCATTGAGCCAATGGCACCATCGTGCATAGCATCCGTAAACTGTTTCCATGAGCCCAGGTCAATGTCCTTAAAGGCGTCGTCGGAGTTCATGTAGTCATACACCTTCTTACCAGCACTGGTCATGTAATTGCCCACAAACTCCTCAGCAAACTCTACCCCGCCCTGCTTGGCCATATTTTCGATGGTCGGCACTGCCTTTGAAGCAATTTTCTGACCCAACGATTTAAACACCGTCTTTTCGAGTTCCTGAAAAGTTTCTTTTGTAATTCCTTTAGCTGCCACATTATTCACGATTGGCGCAATAGATTTTGACAGCAAAGGAGAGGTTATTTTATTAACAAGCCCTTCCACTGGAAGCGCTACCTCAAGGACACCCAACAAAGCCGCCAAAGGGCCAGCATACAAAGCTGCTTTGTCGGCCGGTACCCCCTTGGCCCGGAAGTCATCTAGTAAGGAGCCATACATTTGGGCCGACGAGGTAAGAAACGATAAGGCCCTTCCCCCACCCGCCAGCGCCAAAGAAGCACCACCCGTAAAAGGGGCCGCAGCTACACCCGCCAAAGCTGGTGCAACGGAAGTTGTAACCTGACCAAAGCCATGCCCCATCGTAGCCGCAAAGGAATTCATGTTGAAATCCTCAAAAATATCCTTCTGGCCTTTCGAGGTAATATCAAGCCTTTTCCCCTCTAGCTGAAGCTTATTGGCCTCCAAAGCTTTTTCAAGGTCATCTGACAGGCCCATAAGGTATTTGCCAGAAGATATAGCATCGTTGGTACCCTTTTCCAATTCCATGATAGAATTGGTGAAGTTATTGGTGAAATCATCCCATGCCGACATTCCAATGGAGTCGGCAAGGTTTTTTTCTGAACCAGGAGAAAGTAAGCCGTAATACGAAGGGGAGCGGGAGTCGGAGAAATAATCAAGCAGCTTGCCGTAATTAGCTTGGGCCTCCCCCGCTTTTTTTCGGTCACTACCTAATACCGTCCTTTTGAAGTCTGCCTCAATCTGGTCGGGATTCTGACCCTGTTGAGCGTAAAAATCCCTGACCACTTTTGGAAACTTGAATTTCTCAGCTGCTTGGGCCTGTGGTGCCTCGGCAGCAACTGTCGGAGTTCTGTTTTTTGGTGGATACATGATTATTTGATTGAATTTAGGAGTCCTGCACCCGCCTGAATTGCACCTTGTTTCATGGAGTTATTGAGAAGAATAGGTGCGCCCTTCGCCCCTCCCATAAGAGACTTTCCAACCTCTATATCCTGACTGATTGCCATATCTGGAATAGGCAAGTAAACTGTATATTCATTAACATCATCAGTCCAACCACCAGACAGTTCTCTGGTACGAAGTCCCTGCGAATCTTTGGTTTCGCTATCAAAGACCCCCAAATTGCTTTTTCGCCATCCCTTTTTGTAGGCATCTGAGTCTGGGATAGCAATACGACCCTTAACCATTTTGAGAGGGGGGCCATTGGGATTGCTAGGGTCATTTACCGCGATAATCTCCCGATCAATACCCGTGACGTAATAGTCTCCGTCAATCTTCTTCCCGGTATTGGGAGAGTAAAAGCCCTGAGTTTTGCCAACTGCCTTGAACTTGTGCCCATCTTGGTCCACGTCAAAGGGTTTGCTGGCCAATCCCATAAGGTCAGACTTTATAATGTTGAAGGTTTTTTCGGGCATTTTGGCGGCAATTCCAGCAATACCATTTCCAGAGCCGTTAGGATTTGGCATTCCAGGGAATATCACTGGACTGGTATGCCCTTGCAATATCCCCGATTCGGGATTTCTCAGGCCCTTATCCAGTACGCCCATAAGTTGTCCACTACCCATTTTTTCCAGCTGGTCCATATTGAGGCGCATCCTAGATGTCTGGGCATTCATGGCCGATATGCCAATCTGCTGCTGCCGCTGGCGATTTTCTATACCATCCTGTTTTTGCTGGTACTCAAACTTGGCAATATTGAGGGGCGACTCCTGCTTTATATTCCAACGCAACTTACCTATCTGGTCGCCAAGCAAAAACTGTGAAATGTAGGCCGCTTTTTCGGGGGAATATCCTTTATTTATGACCGCATCATACAGTTCGTTTGCTGTCACCTGAGGAGCCTCCCACTGCTTAGTTTTGGGATTGTACACCCCGTACTCTGCACCCGCTTTGGAGTTTTTCATAAAGGTGTCCATGACATCCTTAGGAAACTCAATCATATCGGGGGAAGCAATTGAATCCGAATTGCCAAGAAAATATTCATTAACTTGATTTTCGTAAGGAATGTAGCCCATTTTACCAGTTTCGTCCTTGGTGTAACCCTGAGGCATCGCTAATAAGCCCTTTGCTTTCCCCGCTTGGTACAGGCCGTAGTTCGTTTTGTTCTGAACAGCCTTGTTTACTAAGGGGTTGTTCAAAAATTCGGTACTAAGTTCGGCCATAAGGGTAGGCTGACGCTCCCTCTCAAACCGCTGTTCATCGCCACCGTATTCTTCTTTTACAATCTTGGCGATACGGGTGCGATACTCATCCACAAGCCCCTTTAATCGGACCTTATCGGGCTGCAACACATCCATTGACTGAATGGTGGAATATAGCTTTTGTCGCTCAATACCAGCCTGTTGGCGCTGTACCGCCTCCTGTTGAATAGCCTGAGCGTAGGACTGAGCGTAGTAAAGGTCGGTTTGACGATTGGCTCGTTTTTGAGCCATACTTTCGGTGGGCAGCAGAGAGAATGCACCAGCGGAAAGGTAGGACCAACCAGGAAGGTTATTTAGTGGCATAACTTTTGAGTTATAAGTTATGCGAATTTAGAGAAATTTATGCTTATTTCACATAAATCAAGTTACTCGGAACCTAAAACGACGGGATACCCGAGTTCAAGGGCCCTCTTTTGGATGTAAGCCATATCTTCGGGCGAATAGCCCCAATTGTTTTCTTTCAACTGACTGTATTCCCAAGCTTTTCCAGTTTTAATAAAACCTTCAAACTCCTTCATTAGGTGCCATAAGCTATTACCGTGCGGGAAGGTGCGGGGAATAATGCGTAGCCTTAGCGCTATGAGCCTGTGGTCTGGATGCTCAGAGCGGTAAAACAACTGTCCACCACTATCAACGATACTGGCGGTGTTATCCGTTGTTGCAACAGGACTGTGGTTGCGAAAAAAACCTCTACCTCTTCTGGAAATCTCCCAGATAATCATATTGACGATACGTCGACGTCCTTCTTTTGTGGTATTGTCGGTTGTCATTGAGATTCCTTGTTGCACTCTTTTTTGATTTTAAACGAGAAATAAAAAGTGTCGCCCGTTGGTGGGTTAGTTATTGTTGATTCTATACCGTCTTTCATGCCCATCAGGTAGAATGTTTCAATAAGCGGTTTGGAAATAGCCAGAACAAGTTCATTTACAATTTCTTGGGACTTTTCTGGGTCTAGCCTCTTACTCGCATCCTGAAAAAACGATATTGCATCTTTGGTTTCTTGGTTCATTTCGCTATTTGTCTTTTTATTATTCGCTCCCCCTTAAATATCCCGCTGCGTTTTTAGCGGCAATGTCAACTTCTTTGTACGTAGACATAAAAAGGTCTTTTTGAAAATCCCTAACTCTCTCACTAGAACTCTCCCTCTCCCATTCCATTTTCAAATCCTTTTGGCTTTGTGTTAGAAGTGGGTAGTTTTTTTGTATATTTTTATAAGTTTCTTGCAAGATTCTTTCCTCATTTTCGAGAAAAACCTCCATGCATTTTTCCAATGCCTCCTCATGCGTTTCCGCAACGGCAAAGGCAATGCCATTACCATAGCTGCACAATATTTCATCAAATATAAAAAGCTTCATCTTCGTCGTCGTATCCATTGTCATCATCCATTTCATACTCGTCATCGTCACCATCATCCATTCCATACTCTCTCTTGCAGGCACTGCAAGTACCGCAGGGTACAAGCCCAGCCATGCCACAGGTGTCACATTGAGTATTCCCCCCAATCTCAGATGGGCATACATCGTAGCTGCCACAAAACGTACATCTTGCCATTACCCTTCGCTTCTAGTTTTTATGTCATAGTTATAGCGTCGATCATGTAAAAACATCGACCCCAAAACTATACCACATTGCAGATTTACGCCCTGTTGCAATAATACGGACTGCGCCATCCAGTGTCCTTCCCAGTGGGTTGTGGTGTTGGTAAACATTAGCTTACTAAAGCGCTGGGAAATAAGGTGTGGCCAGTTGCAGTAGTACACATCTCCCAAAGCGATTGGTTGACCCATTATGACGTCAATTTTGCGAAACTGACTAAAATCAGGGTCGCCTTGAAAGGATTCCTTCTGGGTCTGATTAAAGTTTTTGTAAGCCCAATTCTCGTTGTTATTGCCAAAAACCTCCGAAAAGCTGTACTTGAAATAATCGATGAACTTACATTTCTGGAGCAGGTCATCGTTCCACATCCAGAAATGCGCCATGTTAACGTGGTGCGTAAATCCGCAGCGGTCATGCGACGGAGGGTCAATGTACACAAAATCATCTTCCAGATATATCATGTGACTTGCCCCCGTTTCATGGAAATGCTTTGCGGCCAATTTTCTGGCACCGCCAATACCAAAATTGGTTCCCGCGTACAGTACAGTAGCTACGTGATGCCCCTTTTGCCTGTTTACCTCATTGACGGTTTGGTAATTAAGCTTGACCACCGATTCGTCATTACTGTTATCAATAACAAACAGCGGATGGTCCTTATCAATCAGGGTTAGGTGGCGGTCAATCGTTGCCTTAAATTGTAAGGACGAATTGTAGGTCACTAGGTATATTGGTATCTTCATGGATAAAAGAGAAAATGTCTAAAGGGTGCCCCCGAAATTTTCCCTCGGGGGCAAAGGGTTACTCGCTAGGCAGCTACTGCCATGCGAGAATTGAGTTGACGTACGTTGCCGTTTGTCGGATTAACTCACTCCTCATGCTCTACCTGCCAATCAATACCCGGATACCCCTAATATTTTCGAGTGGGCCGTAGCATTTGGCTACTGTTACACTGTTATGCTACCCACTCAATAATCTAGCGAATTTGTGGAGTATGTCAGAGTTGAACTGACGTCTTGCTCAGGTGAACTCACAAGTATTAACGTAAGTTGCGGGGGCGCAAGGACTCGAACCCTGACCAGCGGCAATAGCCCTGCGAGATCGCAGTCTGCCAGCACCATCTCTGCCACCCCCAAATTAACCTTCACTCTCTACTACTTGTGGAACGCGCTCGTTGTCCACCATTAATTGAGCCGACTCTGGAGAAAAATCTCGAATCAATAATCTGGCGGTAGCAAAATCTGGGCAGAAAAACACTGCCTCGTTTCGAGTCTCCACCTCGTCACCTCTATCGTAGTCCCACCATATACACACTACTGTATGGTCCATTTCCGATATGGTATCTCCAAAACTATGAACCATACAGAATGGAACAATTTGTCCTTTGGCGTTCTTCACAAAAAGTAACTTAGATGAAAACGCCTCTAAAGGAATCGGGGGCAGGGGTGTATCGTGCTGCATATTACTTCAGGGAATCAACGATGGCTTGAAACAAAGCATCCTTCTTCTTATGAAGTTCAGGCAGGTCTTCATAGGCAACAATGCATGGATGGGTCTTAGCCTCAGCATCCTTTACCTCTCCGTACACCCAACCGTCTTTAACTTTATCGGCCATCCAAGCTTCGTGCTGGGCAGACTGGGGGGCCTCAGGATTGGCCAAACGGAACTCCACCCCTTTAACGGCAGACTCCCGTTGCCATAAAGGGGCTTCTTCCCATGGGGACTGAGAATAATCTTCGTGGGCTTCACACCAAGCTTTGTTGGCCGCATGGCAGACCATAGCGATAATAATAACCTTTGCAGTATCCATAGTACAGTGGTTAGGTGAAAAAAAAGTAACTTGATTTAGGCTTCAAATTTATACTAAAATTACATATTAAATGTGAATTTATACTAAATATTTTTTTTCTACCTCCTGATTTACAGATTTTAAGGTTTTACGGTTATGTAATTTTGACATAATTTGGTACTTGTTAGCATTTTTTGTGCAAAAATCTCAACCAAACCCATGTTGTATGCAAACCGATGAACAAACAGTAACCGAAACAGTCGCACCACCAGCAGAGAGCCAACCGGGTGATGTGAACTACGTAGGAGCAAGTGCATTTTTTGACGATAAGGATGAAGAGGTAGCCGAAAAGCCTGGTGCAGAAGCGCCAGCGGGTGAGACACCACCAGCCAATGAACCACAGGGACAAGACCCTGCAAGCGAGAAAAAGGACGAGGATGAGGATGACTGGTTTAGCGATGGAGATGTACCTCCAACACCTGTGCCCTCAACAGCCCTTATGCAGCGATTGTCGCAGAAGTTCGGAGTAGAAATTGAAGAAAACGAAACCGAAGACGCCTTTGTCGCAAAATTAGAAAAACGCTTTGAGGTGCAGCAAGCCCTAAGCGCAGACCCCGAATACCTAACAGGAGAGCAGCTGCTAAAACTCAATGATCGACAATTGCTTGAACATGAGTTTCGCAAAAATATGGGCGAAGGCAAGGAGTTTGAGGATGAGCAGGAGGTGCAGGACGAAATTGACCGGTTGGCAGAGGAGGGAAAATTGGAGCGTCGGGCAAACCGAATTCGCAACGAAGTGAAGAGTGAGATAACTGCCAAAGAGCAACAAACCGCTCAGACCGTTGAAGCAAACCGAATCAAAATGGCAAAAATGGCCGAAGATTTTAATGCGGCCGTACGCAATTTAGAGGTAGCTGGCGTGAAAATCCCAGCCAAGCACGCAGCGGAAATCCAGCAGTACATTGCTTCAGGGCAATACCTCAGAGATTCAACGGGTGCCAACGAAAAAGGAGAACCTGTGGCGGCAAATGAATATTTGGAGACTGTCATGTGGACGAATAAGAATTTTCGCACCAAGATTCTCAACAAAATCAAAGAAGAGCACGGCAAGAAGGTGCTATCAGACTGGATTGCCCAAAATGTAGAAAACAGGGGTCCAAGCAAGACGCCTGGTGCCACCGCTGGTCTACCAGCCAAAGCGGACAGACTCCTTGGAGCCAATGATTTCTTTGGCTAGAATAATGTACAAAAAGCATAATAATTACTAAAATCACATATTAACTCAAAAAAAATGGCCAAAATAAAACAGGAATCATTCCACAGTGGAACGGTTGATTCTGAGATGCTGAGTGAAGCCATGTTGACCCGCCCTCAGATATTTAAGAATATCGTTCGGGAGCGCTACGCACAAAAGGCTCCTATTCTGGCACTCACTGAACTTTTGGGGGAGGGCATCGGGGAAACCACCTACGATGAAGAAACCTATACGTGGGGGATACTAGGGCAACCTAAGTTATCGGCCATGATTATCAGCACTTCTGGCACTGCTAAGGTGGGCAACACTTGGAAGATCACCCTCTCAGGTGACGCTTGGTTTGAAAAAGGTGCAGTACTCGGCTTAGAGGACGATACCAACCACATCCTTTTGGTGAGCGATGCTGTCGACACGCCTAAGGGTAAGGAGTTTTTCGCTCAGGTTAAGGGGTCTAACACCGACTATACCCTACCTGGTGAATTGATTGCCACTGGCAAGTTCGTTCACTTCTCATCTACCAACTATCAGGAAGCCTCCACCCGTGGCCACCGGTTGACGATGAACACGCCAAACAAGCTCATCAATTGTGGTACCATCACACGTTCCGACTTTGACATCACTGGTACAGCCCTTACGACCGGTATATTGTACGAAGACATGAAGGAAAACAAAGCTGGAGGAAGGGACTACTACCGGGGCTTTATGCCAATGGGCGTCAATCCAGATGGTACTCTCCACCTAGACTTCCACATCATGCAGACCGAGAACAACCTTATGAACGGTCGTTCGAGCATGGATTTTGTTACTGGAAAAACCTTTAACACCATTGATGGTAAAAAGGTCGTATCGGGCGACGGCTTTGAAGTGCAATTGGAGGGTAGCGAAACCATCTGGTTCTCTCCCAATGACAACGCATTTACGCTTACCCAAAAATTGAACAAGTTTGTGACCTTCCGGGCCATGACCGATTCAATGGATACCGTGGACCAAATTGTGATGGGTGGCTCGGGCTTAGGTGCTGTATTCAATTACGTTCTCCGTGATTATATGGTAACGAATGGTGAGCAAGTTCACATCAATATCGGCCCCGACAAAAAAGCCGTGGCAGGTATGCGTATCACTGAATTTGTGACCCCTAAAGGTCGGGTAAAATACGTGTATAACCCCTACTTTGATGGCCAGGGCAAGGTGCTTAAAACCATCAAGTATCAGGGCGTTGATTACAAAGTGTCTTCTTTCAAGGGTTATTTCATGCCTATCCGTCAATTGACTGATATTCAGGGTCGCCCTATCCCATCTATTCAAACAATGGCACGCGCAAAAAGAGGTATCAACCGTAACTTAATTGGCGGTATGCTTGGTGGTATGACTGGTTTAACCCAGATGCTTAGTGGAAAAGGCCAGGAGCGCTTCGCTGCTTCTTACAACCGCTACGCCAGCGTACAAACAGGGACGGATGCGGATATGTTCATGTTCTTAACCGAGAAGATGTTCATCATCCACAACCCCTCGGAGTTCGCACGCCTTATGCCGTTGCACTAATCTTATTTGGGGTGCTGACAAAATTGGCACCCCAAACTATCTAACCCAAAAAACCAACAAAAAACTATGTTTATCATATCATATCAACCGCAAAACGTACAGGTACACCGGAACTTAAAAGGGACAGAATTGCCACCTTTTGAGGTGAAAGAAAACGGCAGGCTGGTGCGAAAAAGTTTTCTGAATGAAAGACAGGAAGAGGATTCCTTGTATATACCAGATGGGGGTAAACTTGTCTTAAATCCAGAGAGCCCTATTGACGCTCACAATATTAAAATGTTCAAATTGCTGGTTGCCAACTACACTAGCGTAGGGGCCCTTTTTAAGACGATTGACCAGTCATTCGAAAAAGAGAAAAAGCGTCAAATTCGGGCCGCGAAACGTGAAGCGTTTGATTTAGTGGATGCACTTATTGCCTCCGAAGACTACCAAACACTGACTGCTCTTGTGCGTCGTTTGGGATTACGAAAAGACTCAGTGACGGCAGATGAAGCGAAGGACTTTTTGGACGAGGTTGCCGACACCGACCCAGATTTTGTCATCAAAACCATGGATGACCCTGACCGGGAGTTGAGATTAATGATCGAGACTGCGGTAATGAAAGGTATTCTTTCCAGAGCCGCTGACGGTATGGTGAAATATGGTCCCGTAAATGGTGGTCAGCCTATCGCCAAAAATGACGACGAAGCAGTTCTGTACCTCAAAAACAATCCTACTATACTGGTTGAGATTGACAACGAGATTAACCGCAAACCTATTGTTGTTGTAGCTAAAGAACAGCCTTCAGGAGGCCCTGCTGAACCAAATGACAAAGTTGTTCCAGTAACGGCTGAAGAACTTGCTGAATGGGTGGAAAAAGGAGTGGTGCAGGTAGAGAAGGGTACAGAAGGCAAAAACAAAGACAAAATCATTGAGTACAAGTTTGCACACAAACCTCTTGGCAAGACCGAAAAAACGGCTTTGGAATCCATCAATGCCAATACCGCTTTCTTGCACATGATTCGTGGTCGGGCCAAAAACGCAACGATTCAACAGTAATAAATAATGACATTCGAAGAACTACATATACTCATGGACACCCTTCTTGAAAGGGCATCAAGTCCATGGGTTGACCCGCAACAAAAGGATATTTTTCTGAACATAGCCTTAAATGACTGGCCCAACTGGTTGTACGAGTCTGGATTTGAGAAAAGCCAGAAACGCAGAACCGAATTGGGGGTTTTGGTCAAAAAGCACACCTTTAGCGGGGGTAGTGTACTGAAGAAAAACGAGATTCCAAAACTGCGTTTTACCGTTGGGATGCGGGGCTATTTTGCCTACTACGACTACGACGCAAACAATAACTTGATAGAGGTCAAGGATTGGGCTCCCATATCTCCTGTATCACATGACGAACGTGCGGAGGCAGCTAGGGACCCCTTTCGGAAGCCAACAGACCTTTTTCCTTTGTACATCGAATATAACAGTGACCCTATTGAGGTATACGAAATACTGTCTGACAATACCCCAATCAAAGTGGAGGTTTCTTACCTAGAAGACCCAGGGGTTATTGACGGCCTAAATAAGCCAAAAGAAAGACTTGGGTTGCCCAGAATGGTGTGTGAAAAAATTGCACAATTGGCCGTAACCAAAGTTCTGGAGGTCCAAGGAAGCCCAAGGTATCCGACAGCCGCAAATGAGTTACAACGAAGTGCTTAATAAACAATAAAATTCTCAAAAATGAACTCAGCAAGTCAACAAGATTACACTTTGACGCGGGGGCGAAATCAAGCAGGTCGCGTACTTGAGCCTCTTCTGGGAGGATACCCTGTGTTGAAAGATCAACCCGCTGCGGACTACACTATCATGTTCTCCGGATGTAATGGAGGTACGGTAAGCCCAGCGGTTACGCTTTCTTCACTCACATTTACAGGGGCTGGCGTTCCTGGTGGAAGCTTTAGTATCCCATTCAACCGTATCAAGGCAATCGCCTCAATTGGTGGGTGTACTGGTGCTCGGGCACAGGCGATGACCATAGTAAGCCAATCCAATCCCTGCTGCGTAGGTCACTTCTCAAAAGGTGCCACAGTACGTTACTGGGATGGTGGAGCCGAACCGAAGGAACAAAACTTTTTTGTTTCCTTTACCTGTGATTGCGATTCCGAATTAACCGAGACGCAGAGAGCCCAGAAATGGGTCGACCAAGTAAACGCAGACCCCTCAGCGGTTGTTACTGCCTCCAACAATGCCGGTACGGTAACAGTAACCTCTAAGACACCCGGTCTGCCGATTGACCTTGTTGGTTTAGAAGGTTTCATCACTCCAACCGTGACGGTAACAAATGCGGTATCCTTTGGCCACGGTGAAGAATTGCTCAGACGAGGATTCGACAAAGATTATCTCGAAGGGCTTTGCGACCCCGAAAAATGCTACGATGTGGCTATCATCACCTTCTCGGAGGAGCATGAGTTAAATATCACTGGTTCGGTATCAGGACGTAGAGTTTACGGCTTTGTGGACTCAACCCTGTGGGTAGCTTTTGATAGCACCTGCGGTACCCCTTTGGCGGCTCTAAAAACAGCCCTCAACGGTGGCGGTACTGC
>JAIXPV010000457.1 GCA_027486105.1 Runella sp.
AGACCCTCGGTGGTTTTGATGATTAATCAAAACATTTCGCATTTATACAACGCCAATGCGGTTTGGTTACGCCAGTCATGCCCGTATACCCCTGAGTGTAATGCTTATTTTCATTCCCGTACAGGAGAAGTTTTTAACCATGATATTCTATCAAAAAGAGAGTTGGAGGTTCTGAAACTTATTGCACAGGGGGTTAATTCCCAACGTATTGCCTCCAAGCTTGGCATTAGTGTCAATACCGTCAGTAATCATCGAAAAAACATGATTGACCGCGTTGGGGTCTACGATACCACCGCCCTTCTTCAAATTGCCCAATGGTGTGACCTTATTTAATTGCCATGCCCTCCGCCCTAGATGCTTTGAGAACAATACCCATTTAGGGATTTTGTTCCTATTTGATTTTTGTGGTACTGTAAATTTTAATTTATAGGTATATACTATTATATTTTTTGTATAAATAAAATACGTATTATTGTGCAATAAATAAGTATTTTACACAAATGGTACCTATTATAGGGTGCATGATATTTGCAATGTGTGGTCTTTTAGGTATATTAAAGCTTGATGGTTCAAATGTTCAACTGTCGGATGTGGAAATGATGAAACACTCATTGCAGCATCTGGCAGTGGATGGGATGAATATGTACGTCAAAGGGGGCGCGGGGATGGTGTCAATGTATCTACACATTTCGCCAGAATCGGTTTATGAGCGTCAGCCGTTAGAAAATATACAGGGCAAAATCATCGTTGCTGATGCTCGTATAGACAACCGCGTTCAGTTGCTCGATGAATTGCAAATTCCTGAAGAAACCAGGGCCTTTCTTCCTGACAGTGAACTTATTTTAGCGGCTTATGAAAAATGGGGCGAAGGCTGTGCTGATCGCCTGATTGGTGATTTTGTATTTGTCATTTGGGATATTCACCAAAACCAATTATTCTGTGCTCGGGATCACATAGGAGCGAGGCCCCTGTATTATTATCATTTGCCAGGCAAGGTATTTGCGTTTGCGTCCGAAATTAAAGGCCTTTTGGCGCTTGATTTTGTTCCGCAAGATTTGGATGAATTTAAAATTGCGGCCCACCTTTCAAAGCTGAGTGATTTTAGGAGCTACGTAGATGGTACGTATTTTCAATCAATCAAGAGCGTTAAACCTGCTCATTTTCTGACTGTTTCGGCTGGGCAATTTTCTCAGAAGTTTTATTGGGATCTGCGCCTGGAACGTTTTAGCCATTTAAAAACTGACGAAGACTTCATACAGGAGTTTCGAAAAACGTTTATTGAGTCCGTTAGGTGTCGCACCCGTACTGCATTTCCGATTGCGGCCCACCTCAGCGGAGGTTTGGATTCCTCCTCGGTGAGTTGTGTGGCGAGAGATATTTTGCGAGCAGAAGGCAAAGAGTTACATACTTTTCACATGGATGTAGAACTCCCCGAATGTGATGAAAAGCCCTACGCCGAAGCGGTGTTGGCAGAAGGTGGGTTTCGGCATCATTATGTCAAAATAAGTGACTTTGATTTTTACAGAACTACTACCGAATTAGCCTACATGATAGATGCCCCTAGTGCATTTGTGGTAACTCCCCCCGCGCAGGCAGGCTGGATGAAAGGCGTGCAAAAAGAAGGCTGTAGGGTATTGCTGACAGGCCACGAAGGTGATATTGTGGTGGATTATGGCATGGATGTACTATGGGAACCTCTCAAAAAAGGTCAATGGGAGATTTTTGAAAAAAACTTTGATGATTATGCGCAGTACGCCGTTAATTTCAATTTTTCCAAACGTATCAAGGCATGGTCTCCGCAAAAAATCAAGACTTTTTATAGAGGTATTTTATTAGAAACTCAACTCAAAGATAGCATTAACCAACGTAAATGGGGCAAAGTAAAAGGAATTTTGACCCGCCGTAGCCATTGGAAGTCTCTTTGGGAAGCGGGAAAATTCAGGGTTGAAGTTTGTTGGCCTGCTATTACTGCGCTAGGCCGACTTAAAGCCAATCCTAATTACACCATTTTAGGGCCCGCTCTCCAAAAATACACCCCTGCTCATCCCGAAATGAGCCGCCTGATGAAGGGTGCTGAAAATAATGCAGGAATACCAGAAAAGCTGGTCCCGCATTTTCAGCAGATTTTTTCGGAAGGAATGACAAAATTCTGTGACATTTTTGCCCATGTAGGCGCTCACCATGGCTTCAAAGTGGCGCATCCATTTTTGGACCGTCGGCTTATTGAGCTGTCATTGTTGCTACCCACCACCCTCAACTTTAATGAAGGCAAAAGAAGGGGAACGATTCGGGAAGCGATGAAAGGAATCATGCCTGAGTCGGTTAGGCTTCGGGCGGTTAAAGTCAATTTTGAAGCCCTAATTCATCAAACTCTCCTGAAGGCAACCCCTTCATTTGAAGAATATTATAAAAATGCTGTTGCGCAGTTTCCGATTCTTCGTACTTGGATAAACGAGAAAGAATTTCTAAAGCGTATAGAAGTCTGCACATCGAATGACTACCCCGAAGAATTTAAAAGTAAACTCATTTGGCATCTATTTAGAAGCATATATCTTATCAATTTTTATTCAACTTATAACAAATACCCTTATGAAAAAGAAGTATCGCGCACCGAAACTGAAAGTAGTTGGTAAAGTTGCCACCCTCACCCGCGCTATGGGTAGCGCTGGTGCAGATTCAAACAACCTGAAAAGCGGAATGGGGGTCTAATTCGATAGATATGACACGCTTTTTACGATAACTGTTTAAGCATACTCTACTCTACGAATAGTACTTGCCCTGAATTAGGGAGTGAATTTGGACCGGAGGTGTATCCATTAAAATGGAATATTCTCCGGTCTATTCTTTTTTGGGGCTTTCCTTTTTGGATTAAGAAATGACTTCCTTGTACTGCATTCGGTACAAATTGGCGTAGAACCCACCCCGCTCCAGTAGTTCGTCGTGCGTTCCTTTTTCTTGAATTTGGCCCTTGTCGAGTACAATGATTTGGTGGGCTTTCTGAATAGTACTCAAGCGGTGCGCAATCACGATGGCAGTACGACCTTTCATTAGTTTTTCAATGGCATTCTGAATCAGCTCTTCGGTTTCGGTATCAACCGACGACGTTGCTTCGTCCAACACAATGATCTTTGGGTCATGCACCAAGGCCCGAACAAATGAAATTAATTGACGTTGTCCTACCGAGAGTGTAGCACCGCGCTCCATAACGTTGTAATCATAACCGCCTGGAAGGCGCTCTATAAACTCATGCGCCCCGACCAACTGTGCGGCCTCAATGATACGCGCCCGACTGATGGACGTATTGCTGCCCAGCGTAATATTGTTGTGAATGGTGTCGGAAAATAAAAATACATCCTGCAACACCACGCCGATATTTTGGCGTAATGCGCCCAATTCGTAGTTGTGAATTTCGGTACCATCTACCAAAATCTCGCCTTTATTGATATCATAAAAGCGGCTCAGCAAATTAATAACCGACGATTTGCCCGCGCCAGTTGCCCCCACAAAAGCGATGGTTTCCCCTTCTTTGACCTCAAATGATATATCCTTCAAGACGTACTCTTCTTCGTTATAAGCAAACCACACGTTTTTGAAAGAGACCTCTCCCCGTAGGGTTGGGGGGGCATAAGTACCGTTGTTGACTGTAAAATCGTCACTGTCCAATAGTTTTAGGATTCGGTCGGTACTTACAATGCCCATTTGGAGGGTGTTGAAACGGTCGGCTAGCATTCGTATTGGTCTGAAAAACAGGCCAATAAAGATGATGAAGGCCGTTACGGTTCCAAAAGAGGCGTTGTAGTGCATGATTTCACGAGCGCCATACCATACGACCAAACCCGTTGCGGCGGCGGCAATGACGTCGGCAACGGGATAATAGACCGAATAATACCAGATCGAACGGATGTTGGCGTCGCGGTGAACGGTGTTGATTTTCTTGAATTTGCGGTATTCGGTTTTTTCGGCACTGAAAATCTGCACAATGTTCATCCCTGTAAGGTGCTCTTGCACAAATGAGTTGAGGTTGGAGACCGCCGTGCGCACTTCGTTGAACGAATCTTTGATTTTTTCTTTAAAAATATACGTACTTATCAGCATGAAGGGCACAGTAGCAAGGCTAATGAGCGACAAACGCCAATCGGTGTAAAACATGACCCCGATGATTAGAATTAACTGCAAAATATCGCCCGCCACGGCGGCCATCCCGTCGCTAAATACGTCGGATAGGGTTTCAACGTCGGAGACCGTCCGCGTAACCAATCGGCCAATGGGCGTATTGTCGAAGAATTTCAGACGTAGGCTAAGAATTTTTTCGTACAGCTGCACTCGAATATCACGGATGATATTTTGCCCCAACCAACCCGCCAAATAGGTGTTTGCAAATTGCACCACCGCTTGCACCAACAAAATGCCAATCATAATCAAAAGCATAACTACGAGTCCGTTGTAATCACCCGTTGCGATTTGATTATCAATAGTATAGCGAATTAATAATGGACTTAACGGCGCTAGAGATGCGCTCAGTAAAATGATGGCGATGAGGAAATAAAATTGTTTTTGGTAAGGCTTAATGAAGGTGTAAAGACGGCGAAGGGTGGGCCAGTCAAATATTTTTCCGCTTTTTTTTTCTTCGTTCATAATGGCCAATAAGGAGGTTTTGAAATTTGTTAACACCAAAAAAGAAAGGAAAGTTACAAAAAACAGGACTTAGCGTTTAATATGCTGTTTTTTAGAGTTTTGAGGACTTTGATGAACAAAATTATTAAAATAGGTGACTGAAGGATGTGTCCTTGCCGTTTGTACATTTCTGCTGGTTTTTGACTTTTATGGTTCCTCAAAAGACGTGCGTTGATTAAATTGTGACCAATTACACGAATAATTTGGCACGATATAAGGCAGGTGGGAATTTAGCATGAGACTACTTTTTTTAGTTTTTTTTCTGACCGCCGGCATACAGCAGTCAATAGGGCAGGAGCCTTACACCAATGACTGGATTAAGTATGAACTTCCCTACTTCAAAATTTCCGTGAGGCAAGAAGGTGTATATCGAATCAGTGTCGGCCAATTGCACGAAGCGGGTTTTCCAGTTGCTTCCGCCTTAGCAGAGCAATTGTCGTTGTTTTATCGGGGGCAAGAAGTTGCCATCAGAGTGTCTCATACTCAAAATGGCCAATTAACACAAAGTAGTTACCTCGAATTTTACTCTCAAGGAAATACGGGTGTTCAGGACAGCCTAGTGTACCGCCCCAACTCAGCTCGCCCACCAACTACAGTGAGCCTTTACAGTGATGAAAGTGCTTATTTCCTGACCGTTATTCCTAATCACAAAGGGCAACGAATGGAAGAAATTGGGTATCAGGCCAGTGCTGCCGCTCCTGAAGACTTTCACTTACAGCGAGAACTAAAGCAATATAATGACGAATGGTCGTTCAATAATACCAACGGTTTGGTACCTTTTTTACAGCAAAGCTATTATGAAAAAGGCGAAGGATGGACTGGCAAAATGATTCGGCGCGATTCGTTGGCGCAGGTGAAGATTGCGCTCACCAATCGGGTTGCTTCCTCTAGTTATCCTATTCAACTCACCGTTTTGTTGAACGGCCGTTATGAATCGTTTCACTTGATTAATGTCTCGGTGGGCCAACGTATATTTTCAACCCTTGATTTTTTTGGATTCCATCACCAAGCCATCAAAACTACGGTGTCCGAAAACGAGCTAGACGCTAAGGATACGTTTATGCTCGGCATGAAATCAGCATTGAATAACCCATACGAGTTCTACTCTCTTACGAAATACGAAGTTGTTTATCCTCAGCGGTTTGCAATGGAAGGCCAGGCCTCAAAATATTTTTATTTGGTACCCAATCCTGCCAACCAGTCAACGGTAGCCATTGAAGGGATTCCTTTAGCGGTTGCCCCTATGGTTTACGACGTAACCCAACCGATGAATCCGAGGGCGTTGGAAATCCAATGGACTGCCGGTCATTGGCAGACCGTTGTTCAGGGCACAGCACAAGCCCGAACATTGTTTGTAACAACGTCTGCTCAATCTGTTGAAACTTTTAAAAAAGTAAACTTTACTCCTTACTCAGCGGAAGCCGATTACGTTATAATTACCCACAAAGCCCTCGAAAGCGCCGCCCAAGCCTATGCCGATTACCGCAAATCAGTCGAAGGAGGGAGCTATCGGGTATTAATTGCCGATATTGAACAACTATTCAATCAATTTAACTACGGTGAGCGAGGGCCATTGGGCATTCGGAATTTTCTCAATTATCAACTCCAGACGGGTAAAAAAAACCGTTACGCGCTGCTCATTGGTAATGGGGTCAGTTTTCCTGATGTTCTTAAAACTTGGCAGGACCGTGATTTTATTCCTACGTTTGGTTATCCAGGTTCAGATGTGTTGTTGTCGGCAGGATTGGGTGGTGTAAACCAAAATACGCCCGCGTTCAGAACGGGACGTATAAGTGCTTCTACTAATGAGCAGGTATTGGCGTATTTGAATAAAGTAAAGGAATTTGAAAAAGCACCGCATACCCTCAATACTAAAAAAATCCTACATCTGAGCGGTGGTAAATCAGCGGAAGAAATACAACAACTAAAAGGAATTTTGGGCGCGTTGGAGCCACTGGTGGAAAAGTCGTTTTTGGGCGGTAAAGTGCAAGTATATACAAAACGCACCACAGATCCAGTGGAAAACCTTTCCATCGCCGCCCAAGTGAATGGAGGAGTCGGTATGATTACGTTTATGGGGCACGCGTCGCCCACGCTGCCCGACGTCAACATTGGCTACGCCTCCGACCCCGCCACTCAATTGGCCAATAAAGGTAGATATCCCTTCATGTATTTCAATGGCTGCGGCGTGGGCAATGTCTTTTATCGGTACGAAACCTTAGCGGCTGATTGGCTGCTGACGCCCGAAAAAGGCTCAATCGGCGTGCTTTCCAATTCTTTTTGGAGTTATCCTTCCATTTCAGCGCATTATCTGAATGAACTTTATTCGGCCATGTTTGACCAAGAAGCAACCTTAGGAAAGCCCATCGGTGAAATTTTGCAGAAAGTGAGTAATACCATTGCTACCACCAAGGAGAATGAATTTGACATTGCCAATGTGCATCAGCTCATTCTTTTGGGAGATCCAGCGGTGGTATTGTTTAAAATCAACAAGCCCGATTATGCCATCGAACCTAAAGGGCTGTTTGTTCAAAGCCAAAAGCCGTTTTCGCGGTCAGATTCGGTGCAGGTGGGCGTTATCATTACCAATGTTGGAAAAGTAGATGAACAAATAAAAAATTTTAGTGTTAGACTTACTCTCACCGAAACCAACGGCGCTGTTTTCACCAAAACGTTTCTGGGAAAGGCCCCAACTCACAAAGACACGCTGTTTTGGAGCATCAAAAAGAACGCGGGATTCAGCAACATAAAAGTATTTCTTGATGCAGCGCAGCAGGTCGAAGAATTAAGTGAGCAAAACAACGAGGCACAATTAACGCTGAATTGGACGCAGGTAGAGCAGCTAACGCGCTATCCTGCTAACACAACAGCAGACCGCCTCAATCCAGTCATGGAAGTGACAATCGACGGAAAAGTGATTCAGAATGGGGCACTTGTGTCTTCCGTGCCTGTTTTTAACGTTTTCCTTTTTGATGATAATCCGTTGGAATTAGATACCACTTTGGTTCAACTATACCTCAAAGCCTGCGATGCCTGTGCGTTTAAATTGCTGACCAATGGTGTATATGAATTGAAAGCACTCCAAAATCTGTCGGTTGAGTTCAGACCAGGCGTGTTGGCGGCTGGGAAGTATGAATTGTTGGTACAGGCAAGGGACGTGAATGGAAATGGAGTGGGAATTCCTTACCGTATTCAATTCCGCATCGAAGAGGTGCAAAAGCGACTAAACATCATCGTAGCTCCCAACCCGTCATGGGGTTATGCGCGGTTTGTGTATGAATCAAGTGAAGCAGCCGCCGAAGGTGTTTTGATGATTTTTAATGAGGAAGGAAAAAGGGCCACGGAGTTGAAATTTGATGCTCAACTTGGTGAAAACGAATTGTACTGGACTGACCCTCCGGCCCCGGGAATCTATATGTATCGGTGCAGGATTGGAGAAAAAACAGCCACAGGAAAATTCACTATTCAATAAACAGAGCAAAGCTTATTCTTTGCCGTATGCGTTGATTATTAGGGTTTTTTGGTTGCCAAATTCAATGATTCCTTTTCCTAGGCAATCGGCATTTTGACAGTATTGAAGGGTTGTACTTTCTTTGTAAATCAGCCCGACGTTTGGTGCGTAGCGTTCTGTAAAGTTAACCTGCGAAACCAAACTGGAATCTCTTTGTTGGACAACCTCCAAGTGGGTTGGAAACGTGAGCGAATTGATGCTAAAGGGTAGGTAGGAAAAGTGAGCTTTACAGGTTTGGGGAGGTAGGGTATTGTATTGGTTTGCGTTCCAAGTGAGACCCTCGAAAAGCGGAAAAATCATTTTTATGAATCGGCGATTATTTTCGACTTTGACGGCGCGGTCGGGCAGGCGATAGGCTGTCCACACTGAGTCTGGTGACCAGTTTTGGTCGATTGTATTTCTTCTAAAACGGTTGATTTGATATTGTCCAGTTGTCCCCTTAAGTTCAGGGCCGCAAATTTCTTTCAAAAAATAAGTGATTTGCACGGGTGGCTTGCTCAGGGCATAGGATGTTTCCTGCACTTCGTACTCAACGAATCTCCCAGTTTCCAAAGGGAAAAAGCGGTAATCAGATTCTTGGAGCGTGGGGCCAGAAGAGGTACATCCTGCCAACAGCGTAAATCCAATAAGTAACCAATAACTTTTTGTCACGATTTTTAAGGAAGGTAACCATTTACCCAAATATAATATGCAGTTAAATTCGCTTTATATTTTAATGAAAATCGTTCTTAAACGGTTGCTATTTGATGTAGTGTTTGCTGAAATAAATTATTGGAGAAAGATTTGTAGTCGAAAATGGTAATTTTACATTCCCAAAGGGTAGGGTTTTACTCACTGACACTAAAAAAGAAGGTGTCGATTGGAAGTTCAATGAAAAGCAATAAAACGTAAGTTGACATGAATATTGATTTATCGCAAACTTTTAAACTAACACAGTATCAAGTGTCGTCTAGCCTTGATAATGAGACGATTATCCTAAATCACGATGCGGGGGTATATTATGGGCTTGATGAAGTGGGCACGCTGATTTGGGAGAAATTACTACAGAAACCCGCTACCGTGGAAGAGTTGAAAAAAGCGGTGTTAGCCGAATTTGAAATTGATGAAGCAACGTGTGAAACCGATTTAAAAACCCTGTTGAAGGAATTAATGGACGAAAAACTTGTGGAAATAGTTTAGCATATTGGCTGTTTCCCTTTTGTATTTAATTCTTTAACTCATTTTTGGATGCTTTTTCGCGCATATACATATACCATCGATTCCGATATTGATCTTCAATTGCCCAAGGGCACAGGCAAACCCGATATCATCATTGAAAAGGCCCGACTTTCTGCGGAAAAGCAATTCCAAACCCAAATTTATAGAAAAGGAATACGGGCAAAATTTGGTGGTGTAGGCAACGCAACCATGCTTGACTGGGAAGGGATTGCGCGCTTCAAAGCCCTATCGGGGAATCGGTTAGAGTATGAAAAAATAACTGATGAGGAGGGGGTTTTTCGACTTTTTGCGTTGAGTGAAGCATTGGGGCTGCTGTTGTTTCAACGCAATCTTTTTTTACTCCACGGGAGCGCCGTACAAACGGGAGCAAATGCGACGATATTTATCGGACGCCCTGGGGCAGGAAAATCAACGACAGTATCGGCTTTTGCGCAGCAGAATTATCCGATATTGAGTGATGATTTGACGGCGATTTGGTTTGATGAACAGGGAAAACCCTACGTGCTACCTGCGTTTCCGGAGCTTAAAATTTGGGAAAGAACCGTGATTAATTTAGGGTTTGATAAAACTCAGTTGCAACCTGCTTTTGAGGGGCATAATAAATTTTTGTATAAGCAGACAGTCGCTAATTTTCCCAGCGAACCCGTGCCGCTTCACCAAATCATTATATTGCAACGGCCTTATTCTAAGCAGGTTGGAAAGGTAAAGTTAACGCAGTCGCCTGTGGAGTTGTTTCCACAT
>JAIXPV010000095.1 GCA_027486105.1 Runella sp.
AAACCTTTTGGGGATAGCGATGCCTATGGGCAGGGCATGGTTTCTGTCCCCGAAATTTCCCAACAATTACACCACTTGCATCGGTTTTGGGTAGAGGATTTCTGCGGAGTCGTGGCTATTTAATAGATATTCTATGTTTATTCAGGCAAAGGTTCATTCAGAATTAAGGCCATTTTTTCTATTTCATTGACCTTGTCGGTATCTCCCGTTTTTTCAAACGCCAGCGTCAAATTGCGCAACACGCGTTTGAGAATGTCAAGATTGCTGCAAGGTTGATAGAACGTTTCGTTGGATTTAAGATTCAGCTGGGCAATGTAGTGGTCAATGTCTGAGCGCATAAACACCAGTCCTTTGTTAAACACATTGATGTAAAACTGAATAGAGTCCTGTTTGTACGTCAGAACAAATAGATTGGGAAAATTGCCCCCATAAACGGGCATATTGAGTCGCTGCGCAATAATCATGTAGATACAGCAAAGGGAAATCGGATTCCCTTTTTTTGTTTCCAACACCACGTTAATCATGGAATTGCCTGCCGAATGGAAATTTTTGGTGTTGGAGCCAAACTTTAATTTTGAGAAAAAGACATGATTTAACGCCCGAATTTGGTCGATTGGGTGCATATCAATCTTAAATTCAAGCCAAGTTTCGTAGTAAAACTGTTCAAAATCAGCGCGAATTTTTTCCAGCGAAAGGTCCGGATACTGATAAGTAGCTACAATCCATAGCCCCTCCAAGAGGTCGACGGCTCCGCCGTTGTACCAATTGGTCAAGCGTTCGAGGGTCAATACGTATTGAAGTTCATGAATCAACTCCTCTATTTTTCGCTGTACGTCAGGGCTAAAGCCCGCACTCTCCCATTCATTCTCTAAAAAAGGAATGATTTTGCCTCCCTGTTGCCGAATTTCGCGTTCAACCAAACGAGATACTTCCTTGTCGTCGTCGTCGAGTAGCGAAACCAGCGCTTTGATTTCTTGCTCTGTCATACGGTATGATTTGGCGTTGTTGGCGATAAATAAAAACAATTTTTTTTCAGCGCCCAAATTTTATAGTTTTGTTACTCACTTTTTGCTCAATATATGAAAATATTAGTCACAGGCGGGGCGGGTTTTATTGGCTCACATACAGTCGTTGAATTACAAAAGTCGGGTTTTGAACCCATTATTGTTGACAATTTTAGCAATTCAGAGGAAAAAGCACTGGAAGGCCTCGAAAAAATAATTGGTAAGCCAGTTGTTTGCTATAAAGCTGATTGCAACGATGCAGCAGCGTTGCGTGCGCTTTTTGAAAAGGAAAAAATTGGGGGAGTAATTCATTTTGCGGCCAACAAAGCCGTGGGAGAATCGGTCGAGAATCCGCTCCTTTATTACGGAAACAATATTGGAACCACGGTTCTTTTGTTAAAACTAATGAAAGAGTACGGGGTACATAATTTCGTCTTTTCCTCTTCGTGTACGGTTTATGGTCAACCTGACCACCTGCCCGTAACGGAGGCTACTCCACGACAGGAAGCTGCCTCGCCGTACGGAAACACCAAAAAAATATGCGAAGATATCATCCGTGATTTTATCTTTTCGAAGCCCGACATGAAGGCCATTGCGTTGCGGTATTTCAATCCCGTAGGCGCCCACGAATCGGCCGAAATAGGGGAGTTGCCGCGCGGAGTTCCGAGCAATTTGGTTCCTTACATTACACAAACGGCGGCAGGTTTGCGTCAAAAATTGACCGTTTTTGGCAGTGATTACAATACGCCTGATGGTACCTGTATTCGTGATTTTATTCACGTGGTCGATTTGGCCAAAGCGCACGTAAAAGCGTTGGAACTGCTGGCGGGCGTGCAGGAAGAAAACTTCTATGATGTATTTAATATTGGTACGGGCGAGGGAGTGACGGTGTTGCAGCTGATTAAGACATTTGAAGAAGTAAATAACATTAAATTAAATTACAGCATTGGGCCGCGTCGCCCGGGCGATGTGGAACAGATTTATGCCCAGGTCGATAAGTCGCGGGAGGTGATGAAATGGCAAACTGAAAAGTCGCTGGAAGATTCACTGCGGGACGCATGGCGTTGGGAACAAAAATTAGCAACACGCAAATAGTTTATATAAAGCTTTAGAATATCCGATTTTTATTCTCAACAACTATGCAAAAAATACTTATTACGGGAGGCGCTGGTTTTATTGGGTCGCATGTGGTACGACGGTTTGTGACCAACTATCCCACCACCCAAATTGTCAATTTAGACGCCCTTACCTACGCTGGTAATTTAGCTAACCTGACGGATATAGAAAGCCAACCCAATTATACGTTTGTAAAAGGGGACATTACAGACGCGGCCTTTATTGATGAACTTTTCAAAACGCATGATTTCACGGGGGTTGTTCATTTGGCGGCCGAGTCGCACGTCGACCGTTCTATTTCCGACCCGATGGCGTTTGTGATGACCAACGTGATTGGCACGGTAAATTTGCTCAATGCGGCTCGTATAACGTGGAAAGGAAAAGAGGAAGGGCGACGTTTTTATCACGTTTCGACCGACGAAGTCTACGGAGAACTTCACGACCCGAAGGAGTTTTTTGTGGAAACGACCAGCTATGACCCACGGTCGCCGTATTCAGCATCGAAAGCTTCTTCCGACCATTTTGTGCGGGCGTACCACAACACGTACAAATTGCCCGTGGTGATTTCCAATTGTTCCAATAATTACGGTCCAAATCATTTTCCCGAAAAGCTAATTCCTTTGATGATTAACAATATTCAGAACAATAAGCCGCTTCCCGTTTATGGAAAAGGTGAGAATGTTCGGGATTGGTTGTACGTGGAAGACCACGCACGCGCCATTGACTTGATTTACCATAAAGGTTTAAACGGAGAAACTTATAATATCGGCGGTTGCAATGAATGGAAAAATCTTGATTTGGTATTTCTGCTGTGCAAAGTGATGGATGAGAAATTGGGAAGACCCGAAGGTACATCGGCGCAGTTGATTACCTACGTGACCGACCGCGCGGGCCACGATTTGCGCTATGCCATCGACCCGTCTAAGTTGATGAATGAATTGGGTTGGAAGCCGTCGGTTACGTTTGAAGAAGGGCTGGAGAAAACCGTGCAATGGTATTTGGATAATCAGAAATGGCTAGAAAATGTCACCTCTGGCAACTACCAAAAGTACTATGACGGGATGTATGTAGATCGTTAATAATACAAGAAATTATAACCAAGAAAGAGAGCCCTTACGAGCTCTCTTTCTTGGTTATAGATGGTATTTAGATATTTTTTCCTGCCTTTTTGGTTTGTTTAATGGTAAAAGGTACGCATAAGTCTTCGGGGCAACAATTGTCGCCAGGCTCAATGATTACGGGGCAGCATCCTTCAGCGGGGCAGGTGTTATTGTTGGCCGTGAAGGTGTATGTGCCTGTTTCAGTGAGTAGCACCTCATTTCCGTTGGCTATTGAGCTCGTTCCTCCGTCTTTAAACCATTGAACATTCGTGTATTTGGCAGGAATGTTGACTTGTACTTTTTCTCCTACACATAGCTTAAGTGGAACGCTAAAGCACTGTTTATCCCAATCATCTTCCCCTTCCTGAGCATTACTCGGGGTTGAGTCTTTGTCTTTTTCGTTGGTTTTACTGATTTCGGCGGTGTTGAAATGAACGCCTTCCTGAGTGGCTTTTACTTTGTAAGTCAGCGTGACAGTATCGCCGTTGGCGGCAATGTTTCCAATATCCCACTTTATGACATTATTATTAATCGAAGCCGTACCGCGCGAAGCATTAAAAGAGCCGTTAATAAATTGAATGCTGTTAGCAATAGAGTCGGCTACTTCGACACCAGTGGCATTGTTTGTAAATTCATTCCATACTTTGAGGGTGTAAATGAGCGTGTCACCGATGTGGGCGATTTGGGTGCTAATGCTTTTTTTGAGTGTTAAGTCGACTTGATAATCGGCGAAACCTGCGTCGACTTTAAAATCATTTTGGCCAGCACCGCCAGTGGTAAATGCAAATGTTAGGTTAGCTCCGACCTCTTCAAAGTCAGAATCTATATTATCAGCGGAACCATTTGGAGTAGTGGGACGCAAGCCAACGAGGGTAGTTTGGGTAGCAAAATCACCGATTTTAAGGATGTATTTGGTGTTTGCTCTAAGGTTAACTCCGTACTTAACATAAGAAGGCCCACCCGAAACCGTTGCTGATGAAAAGTAATATTGGCCTCCGTTAGAAGATTGTACGTTGGCTAAAGCGGTACCGTTTGAATCGCACAGTGTAACTATTACGCCATCAATCCCGACCTCATTGGCATCTTGTATTCCGTTTTTATTTTTATCCCACCATATTCTGTTGCCGATTTCGATGGGCTGCGGTGCGCACAAAATTTCCAAATCGCCTAAACCATTTGCTTTACCAAACCCAAATACGTCGTCAGTATATAAAATGGCACCTCCGTTGGGGTTTGGCTCCTCTCCGGTAGCATTTCCATCTTTATTTCCATTTGAATTAATAAGGCGTTTGATTCCTCCTGCATTGGGTACATCAGTGGGGTTAATGGCGGTCATGGCGAGTTTGCCACTGCCTGCCAAAAGAGCTAGGCCCGCCTGAGAGCTTATTTCATGATTACTGCCGTCTTGAGATCGGTCTCCCCAATAGTATTTTCCTCCACCGATGCCAGGCATACTCATTTGTTGAATTGACGCCGTACTTCCACAAACCGAACCATTGTTTTCAATAATCCACGTTCCGTTAGGCCCGCATGGACCGGCCCGTAAAATTTCTCCAGGACCGATAACGGTTACAAAATTGGTGTCATTGGCAATAGGAAACCGATTATTGAACCCCATTTGATCGGCAAAACGATCGCGGAGGCCGATAATCATGGAACCGTCGACATCAAACTCAATGTCGGTGAGCCAAGCTTGCGGATAGGTTGCGAAATTATTGTCTCTGTCGGGTACCAAATAAGGAAGCGGAATCCAAGGGCGCCATTTGTTTCCTCTTCCATCGCCAATGAGGATGTCGGCGTTGGATGCACCTTTTAAATAAGTGAGTGGAAAGTTAAGTACTTGGGTAAAGGTGCCATTTTCGAAAGCATAAACGGTGGTGGCCAGTCCAGTGGTGTCGTTTTTGTCAAGGGCATCTTCACGGGTACAAACTACACCTATGTATACTTTGTTGCGATAATATTTGGTCGCAAACGGACGATAACTTTGCCCATTACAGGGGTTAGGAATGAGGTACGAAACGGTATCTTTTGTAGCTATATCCAAAGCGTACAGTCTTCGATTGTTTAGGTTGGTCAACCAGAGGGTTTGCCCGTCATCCGAAATATCCAAATCACCAATGCCAACCTTTCCTACGGCGTCGTACGCTGGAATATCATAACTGTCGAGGCGAGCATTGGCCGTAATACTGTCGGGGAGGTCAGTGTGCATGTCAACGCCTGCTACCGAGCCCAAATTAAAAAATTCAGTGGTAGTGGTATCTGAGCTTCCAAGGGTTGTGACAAAAATGGCCCCTGGACCTTGTTCGGCAAAACCAACATGACGTTTGGTAAAAGCGGCGGTGAAAATTTGGGCGGTTTCGCGTTTGTAAGCAATCCCCCACACCGAGCCAAGGTCTTTTACGAAGGCATAATGGGAGACAACCTTGGTAGTATCAATCACTTCAAACGGGACTCCTACCAGTATATCAAGGTTACCGAGGGGAGTAGTGGCGGCATTGACGGATACAAAGCAGGTTGTTACTAATTGAGGGTTATCTGTATCGCAATAATGATTTGGATAATTAATGCCCAAATTAACCCCATTGGAATTTCCAATAACAAACTGAACGGAAGTATGGCTTCCTGTCGGGTTATACGGGCCGTCATGGTCGCTTGCGAGAAAATCCTTAAATTCTACACGTAGAGTATCTGAATTAGGTGCATTGTTGAGGGTATAGGAGCCATCGGCAGCCGTACGGGTCGAGTCGGCCAATGAACCATCCTTCTTATAAGCACAAACCAAAATCCCTTTTACGCCTATTTCATTAAAGGTAGATGTGTTTGTTTTAAGCCCATCAGCATTAAAATCCCGAAAGACAATCCCCTGAATTGTTTGTGCTTCTGCCCCTGTAACAGTCAAACAATAAAAAAAAGCACACTGAACTACGTAAAAAACAACTGAACGTAGCCGCTCTAGTCCTTTGGAGAGTGCGTACTCGTACAAGGCCCCCATACACCGAATGTTTAATTGTGATAATCCTTGCCTGAGAAAAAATGGTATATATACCATTTGACGCAATTTTCGAGCAATAAATATACCATAACTCTCAAAAAAGATTGAAAAGGATAGGATATGTCTCAATAAAGAGTCAAAAATGAGAAAAAAATCTTTTTGAAGCAGAAATCAGGGGCTTTAAATGGACTTCTTCGCCAGCGGGTAGCTTTATTGTGCCCCCTTAAGTAAGGCGTCAAGAACCATACCAAACGCAAGTACTGAAATTTATTTTCCAATAATCTGCCTATCACTAATTGGTTCAAGCACTAAGAGGACGGGTTTTAGGCCTATTTTATGCTTCAACTAATCATTAACGAGCTATTAGTAATGAATTGAAATTCATTTTCATTAAATTTTATATGTAAGAATGGTATTAAATATACTAAAAATGTAATAATTGGGTATATTGATGGTATAAATTTCTTATTTGGATATTTTTATTGGTATTTTGAGAGTGTCTTGTGGATTGGCGATTGAAGATATCGGGGGTCAGTCGGAAAAGTTGGGGGGTGAGAAAAAAATCAGTTGTTTTGCATTGAATCAATTTTGAATACATTGCAAGAATCTTACTTAGCCTTAGTGCGTTTTCTGTTGCCCGAGGGAA
>JAIXPV010000186.1 GCA_027486105.1 Runella sp.
AATTATATCGGAGGCGATATCAACGGCGGTGCCTTGACCCTCGACCAACTCTTTACACGGCCGGCATTGAGGTGGTCTCCGTATCGCACCTCCACAAAAGGGCTCTATATCTGTTCCTCTTCCACCCCTCCTGGAGGAGGCGTTCATGGGATGTGCGGCTATCACGCTGCAAAACAGTCACTTAACGACATATTCAACATCAGACTTTAAATCTAACCTAAATGTAGAAAGCGCCAAATCATTGACTTGGGGGCTTTCAGAACTATTCAACCCACCGATAATAATACACGACAATTAAATTATAAGTAATTAAGCAAATTTATTCACGCAAAGTCGCAGTGGCGCAAAGAGTATAAAATGTTGATTATCTAAAACTTAGCACCTTAGCGGCTCTGCGTGAAGTGTAAATTAATTTTGCACATTTACTTATATTCTACGCCCTAGTCAGGCAATTCAAAGGCATTAGCTTAAAACAAAAACCCTTTTGAATAAATAGGCTTTCCCTTAGCTTTTAGACTGAAATTTTTGCATGAACTGGGTTTCTGATGTACAAATGACGGCCGGAATGGTATAAACATTTGAGAGTCTGAATGATGTAATCCACATCGGCGAGTGCATTGTATTGGCTGAATGAAAACCGAACACTTTCCAACTCAACCTCGCTTTGCAACGCTGTCAACACAGGAGGATGAGACGTAAGCAGATTGGAACAGGCACTCCCGCCCCATACCGTAATCCCACCCACCAGTATATCCCTGAAATAACTTGCCGCTAACCATCTAAAGTTGTGAGGGCAATCTGATTTTTTTGATTTAACTTCCTGTTTTTTAGATAATTATACCACCTTCAAAACCTTAATCCTGCCGTTTCGAGAGACCCAATTTTATAGAAATGATCTGATGTAGTTGACAAAAAATGTTCGGCAAGTTGAGCACTTTTTGCCAAGCCTTATTCAGTGGAAATCGGGGCTTCACTTTTCACTCCACTCGTTTTAAATTTGACGCTCTGTTCATTACACTTCGTCGGAATTTGCTGTTAAATCCTCTCACCACCTCCTACTTTTGATTCAACAAACAGCCGAAAACTCATAAAATTAACCGAAACTCAAAACCCTTATAACCATGAACTCGCCCTTTTCCTCCACCTCTGAACGCAATGAGTATTTGATGAAAATTGCCCGCCGTCGGGTGAAATTTCAAAAACACGCCATCGTTTATTTAATCGTTTGTTCTGTTATTTCGTTGCTGTGTCTGGTCTCAGGTGGCCGAATACCCGTTGATTTGTGGTGGGCGTGGGGCATCGGTCTGGGATTTCACGGCATCGGGGCTTACGGCCTGCTACTTGATGAGCAAAAAGCGACAGAAGAAGAATACCAAAAACTGCTCCGTCAGGAAAGAAAAAATTAAAAATCACTCACCATTATTAGTCAATCTCAAGGTAGAGTTACCCCAAAACGGGGGATGAGTTTAGCCACAAACGTTAAACTCATCCCCCATTTTCATGATGAAAAATGAAGAATAGGTTGCATTTGCTAATCATTTAGCCAACATTTGTATCCGTCAACACCTTAGTTTTGAAAAAGCGGCGGCTACCCAAAACGATGAAGAGAACGTTAGTAATTGGTGACATACACGGCGGGCTGAAGGCTTTATTGCAGGTACTAGGACGCGCGGAGATTCAACCCAGCGATACCCTTATTTTCTTGGGCGACTATGTAGATGGATGGAGTGAATCCGCGCAGGTCATTGAATTTCTGATAGAGCTAGCGACCAAGCAAAACTGCCTTTTTATGAAAGGAAACCATGATATGTGGTGCGAAAACTGGCTTGACAGCGGCCTAGCACCCCACGTTTGGCTCATGCACGGCGGAAGCCGCACCGCGGAGAGTTACCGATACATGGATTTTCAAACCCGCCAAATCCATCTATCATTTTTCAACCAATTGAAAAGTTATCACATCGATTCCCAAAACCGTTTGTTTGTGCATGCGGGGTTTGGCTCCATCCACGGCCCCGAAGATGAGCATGACGACAACAATTTTTTATGGGATCGAACCCTCTGGGAAACCGCATTGACGATAGAACGTCGGAATCAAAAAGACGAAACCATGATTCCCAAACGCCTGAAACTTTTCAAAGAGATATTTATCGGTCATACGCCCACGCTCAATTATAACATAGATGTTCCGATGCACGCTGCCACGGTTTGGAACATCGACACGGGGGCCGCTTTTCACGGCAGGCTCAGTATCATGGACATCGACACCAAGGAGTTTTGGCAAAGCGACGTCGTGCAAAGTTTATACCCCAACGAAAAAGGACGGAACAATTAAAAGAACAACAACCTCACAATAAGGCACTTACTTCATCAACTCCCGCAATACATCCAGCGACTTGATTTCGCCCAAACCTTCTAAGTGGATTTTGAAGTAAAAAATAAGGGTATCCAATAATTGCCCACGCCGCTGCCGGTCCAACGACGCGGGGTAATCAAATGGCATCAGAATAAAGTTTTGCGTGACTTCGCGGGTGGGAGCATCTAGCGCGTAAGGGTATAGATTTTCTTTGAGCTGCTGTTCCATTTCATAGACGGTTTCGGCCCCAAAGCCCAGATAAAAGGCGTATTTGGCCAGAAACTGCAAGTGAAAATTCTCAAAATGTTGGTCGGCTTCTTCGAGGTAGATAATCCCTTCCATCAAAAAATGGAAAAGCGGCTGATTGGCTTCTTCTTCGCGCAGGGTTTTGACCAACATTTCCGTTACAAACAGCGCGATGCTGGATTTGATAAAATCAAACGGCAAACTTCGAAACGGCAAACTGCACTTCACTTCCGAAAGCCGATGAATGGTTTGCTCTTTGTTTTTGTGATAAACGACTAAATCTAGTAAAGTGAGCGGCTGAAAAAGAGCGATGCGGTTGGTTTTGGATTTTGCACTGCGTACGCCGTTTACAATGTAACTTTGAATGCCAAAATCTTCGGTGTAAATCTTAACGATAATGGAAGTTTCACGGTAGCGAATATAATTGAGAACGATACCGCGTGTTTTGTGGAGCATGAGTGTAACTTTGAAGCGAAAATAACACAAAATGTACAGATTCTTATGAAACCAAAGCTATACGTTGTCAAGATTGGCGGAAATATAATCGACAATTCGGAGGCGCTACGTTCTTTTCTGACCTCTTTTGCGGCGTTGAAAGGCAATAAGATTTTGCTCCACGGAGGAGGTAAAATCGCTACCCAAGTGGCCGAAAAATTGGGAATCCCTACCGAAATGGTGGAAGGGCGCCGTATCACCGACCACGCCATGCTCGATGTGGTGACAATGGTCTACGGAGGACTGGTAAACAAAAACATCGTGGCTACCCTTCAATCATTAAACAGCAACGCCATCGGGCTTACGGGTGCCGATGCGGGCCTGATTCGAGCACACAAACGCCCCGTCAACGACAAAGTAGACCCCGTGATAGACTACGGTTTTGTGGGAGATATTGACGCGGTCAATGGCAAGCAATTGACCGCCTTCCTGAAAAACAAACTCTTGCCTATCATCGCACCTTTAACGTTTGACCCCACCTTGGGCGTGATGCTCAACACCAATGCCGATACCATGGCCTCGGCCGTAGCCGTTGGATTGTCTGAAGTTTATGACGTAAATCTGGTTTATTGTTTTGAAAAAAACGGTGTGTTGCTCGATGCCGACAACGACGACACCGTCATTCCTGTACTAACCCCTGAACTCTACGCCGCTTGCAAAACCGCAGGAACTATCTATAAAGGCATGATTCCGAAGCTAGACAACGCCTTTGCGGCCCTGCGCAACGGCGTTGCGGAGGTGACCATTTGCCACGCCGACCAACTCGGTCTGGCCCTAACCAAAAAAACAGCTGGGACAAAACTTACGCTTGGCTAATTCAATTCATCGTCATTTTTTCACCATCCTATAATTACATGACTCCCGAACAAAACCTTGCCAATCTGGGCATTACGCTTCCATCACCTCCCGCCAAAGGAGGCGTTTATACGCCCGTCGTTGTAACGGGCAATTTGGCCTATATTTCTGGACACATCTCTTTAGACCTCGATGGCAGCCTCATTGCGGGCAAAGTAGGCCGAGACCTCACCGCCGAAGAAGCAAAAGAAGCCTCCCGCAAAACGGGCTATTTGTTGCTCGCTACGCTTCGTTCTTATTTCGGTAGCCTTGATAAAATCAATAAAGTTGTGAAAATTCTGGGCATGATTAACGCCGTTCCAGAATTTGAACAGCACGCCTTCGTCATGAACGGTTGCAGTGAGTTGTTTGCCGAAATTTGGGGTCCTGAAAAAGGCGTTGGAGCTCGCAGCGCCGTAGGTATGGGCTCACTGCCGCGCATGGCCGCAATCGAAATTGAAGTCATTTTTGAACTGGCGTAAATACCTCACTGCATCTGTTGGCAGTCCCACATTTGGCACCCCTCTCCTTAAACCAGGAGAGGGGCAAGAGACAAAGTAAAACTTACAGCTCCGCTACGTTAAACCTTACCTGTATACCTCCCGCCGTAGTAGCCCTTCTGAATGAGTTAAGAACGTACGGATTGTTGAAAGTACGATCAAAATAAAGCTGCAAACTCCACAATTTGCTGACGGTATAATTAAGTTGCGGACGCAATTGGAAGTTATAGTTACCCGCAATCGCCGTGGGCGGCTCGTCAAAACGCCGCTGAATAGCCCTCGTATCGCGAATGGTAAAGTTGCACTGAAACTGCAAATCGTTCTTCAATTTTTTGAACTCCCCGTTGATACGGAACGGAATCCGCACGTTATTTCGGGTCAAGCCCAAAGTGATGGTGACGTCGCGGTTGAAGAGTTCTGCCACCTGCGAATTTGACAAGTTGAGGGAAACATTCCGGTCTTGGTTATACGCAAAACGCATGTCAATCTTGTTTTGCGTCCGCGCTCGAATCGCAATCAAAGGCGAAAACTTCTCTGACAGCGAAATGGTGCTCATTACAAAAATAGGAAGGGCACTCCCATTTTCGCCCGACAATAACGCAAGTTGGTAATCCCGATTGTCGAGGGTCAAGTATTTGGTATATAAGTCATTGTAATCTAAAGAAGAAGTAAAACTCCCTACACTGTACGTAGATTGGTAACTGTGCTCTAAGGTAAACGAACTAAAAATCTTCTTAAACCCAGGCAACTGGGCAAGTCCGTTGTAATCAACTCGCCAATTAGGCAACGGAAAGCCCAAAAACGGATTCGTGCGGGCTTTGGCTGGGTCTTTCTTAGGGTCACGGCCGTTGTAAGCGGCAAAAAAGGCCGCAATCAGCACATCCTGCGAATTTTGATTGTACTCTCCTCCTTTGTATTCGGGATTAGAACGTTGTTTTTCCGTAAGAATTTGGACAAAATCTTCACGGTAAGCTTTAAATTGCTCAAAAATGGGTGAGCTATTGTCGTCATTAATTTTAGCAAAAGCCGTTCGAAACGACATGAACGACATCTGGAAGTTTCCAGTTCTGACTGGACTTTGGATTTGGTAGCTATTGCGATTGGTTGAGTCTACCACCCGATAAAACATCCGATATTCATCACCACGCGTAAGTTGGGCGCTGATCTGAATTCTGAAATCTTTAAACGGCTCCAAACGAGTATTGATTCTAAGTGTCCGATTGTCGGATTGTACAAACGGCACGTTCAGCATGGTGCTTTTAGTCAAATCGCCCTTTGCGGCCGCGTCGTAAAGTACTTTGGTGCTTTGACTGCCCAAGATAAATCTTGTTAATGAACTAGGACGGGTGCCTTCCAACCCCCAAAAACCTGTACTAGAAGGTAAAAACCCAGGAAGGGTGGTGGTAAGCATTCGGGTATAATCTACGTCTATTCCGCGCACGGTCATGAGCAGGCGGGTTAGATTTTTTAGCACTTTACTAGGCTCACGGCTGATGTCTTCGTCGTCTCCTGGACTACGGGCAAAGTTTTTACGCGGTGGTGACGGATTATTGGCAAAGCGCAGATAACGAAGTTTATTGTACAATTTAACAAAATCGACCTTTCCCCGAATTCCCTGTTCTTTACCATTACGAAGAATATTTCCCAAGAGAAAATTCTCAGAATCGGTTAAGCGATAACCGCCCGCCTGAAACGCCGGATTTTGGTTTGTTCCATAGCCCCCAGTATTTCCTACTCCATAGCTATTATTTCCACCAAACGTCGACATGCCCGAGGAGCCTGACGAAAAAGACGGACCCGAAGATGAATACGAGGTAATCGGCGAAAACTGATACATGATGTTATGATTGTAATCAGCCGTCATCCAATCCAACAACGGAATTTTTTCCAGCGGCAACCGATAAGTCAGTCTTATTTTCTGGTCAAAATTTTTCATTCTTCCCAGATTTCTAAAATTACGCCAGACCACATCCTGCTTAGCTTGGGTATTAATATCCCCTTCTGGCTCATCAATCACGGCATTGGCCAAAGCACTGTAGCTTAGCACCACATTTTTGGTCAAGTTCCATGATAAATCATAGCCACGGTTGAATAGGAAATATTTTTCATACAAAGGTGCCTGATTGGCATCCGTCAGGTCGGCACTGCGGTACAGCGTACGGATAAAACTCCGGTCGGCGTCAAAACGCACGGCTATTTGGGTAGGCAACAGCGAAAGATTGAAATCTTTCAGTAGTTCCAAATAAGGCCGGTCAAAGCCCATTGCTTTACGGAAAGGCTCCCAAGAGCGCTGCGGGAATCCGTATTGATACACAATGCCGCCCCGATATTGCCGTTGGGCGTAATCGGCGATGGTACTGGTTCGGCGGGTTTGTTCGTTGAAAGCGTAGGTAAAGGAGAAATTTTCAAAATCCCACAAATGCCGCTTGGCATTCGGGCTTGTTTTGGTTTTACGTACGTTGGAAAAGTTAAACCCGCGCCGCTCGGCTTTTTCGGTAGATGCATTTTCGAGTTGCGCCCGTCGCGGGTCATTTTCGGCAAAATTCGCCAACGACATCGCCAAAGGCGTATCTGGGTCGTAAGGATTAAAATGAGGTTTTACGTCGCGCAGGTCGTAGTTGACGTACAGCGGAATTTTAAAGCCCCATTTTTCAGGCAAAAATTTATCCAGTGCCAACGCCGCCGAAAGGCTAAACTCGCGAGAATCATCGC
>JAIXPV010000688.1 GCA_027486105.1 Runella sp.
ATTTAATTTTGCAACTCTTTTGCAAATAATTGCATTGAATAGATGAACGATTTTTAGAAATGGGTTGTAGAATTTAATATAAAAACCCTCGAAAAATCGTTGAATCTTAATCGTAATTTCGTAATGTCTTCAGAAAAAGTTTCTTGTTTAATAGTTGGTTCAGGCCCTGCGGGGTATACAGCAGCAATTTATGCATCTCGTGCCGGTTTAAAGCCGGTCTTATATACAGGCGGACAGCCTGGCGGTCAGTTGACCATCACGACCGAAGTTGATAATTACCCTGGTTATCCAGAAGGAGTACAGGGCCCACAAATGATGATGGATTTTGAGGCGCAGGCACGCCGTTTTGGTAGCGATATCCGATACGGATTAGCGACAAAAGTAGATTTTTCTGATCCAACGCTTCATAAAGTTTGGATTGATAATGACCATCTTATCGAATCGCCTACCGTTATTATCGCTACTGGGGCATCTGCAAAGTGGCTCGGCTTGGAGTCAGAACAACGTCTGAATGGGCATGGAGTGTCGGCTTGCGCAGTTTGTGATGGATTTTTCTTTCGTAATCAGGAGGTAGCAATTGTAGGAGGTGGAGATACCGCATGTGAGGAAGCCAGTTATTTGTCAAAACTTTGCAAGAAAGTCTACATGATTGTTCGTCGTAATGAGTTGCGGGCTTCGCAGATTATGCAAGATCGTGTCAAATCATTACCCAACATCGAAATATTGTGGAATACCGAAACCGAAGAAATTCTTGGTAACGGTGAAGTAACGGGGGCAAAAATTCGCAACGTTAATACTGGTGAATCGACTGTTCTGGATGTCACTGGCTTTTTTGTAGCCATCGGGCACCAACCCAACACTGATATTTTCAAAGAATACATTGATATGGATGGCGCGGGCTATATCCAAACCATCAAAGGAAGTTCTAAGACGAATGTAGAAGGTGTGTTTGCCTGCGGCGATGCACAAGACAACATTTATCGTCAGGCCATAACGGCTGCGGGGACTGGTTGTATGGCCGCGTTGGATGCAGAACGTTATTTGGCAGAGAAAGGCTTACACTAATGTTTAACTTTCGTCTTTTGAGTAGGCATGGATGCGTTCCCCCTACTCAAAAGCCGGCTAAACCAATCGCTGATGAAAGCCAAGTTTGTTTACTTGTTTGTACTCCTTTCCATTGGTTGCTTTTCGAGCTTGCAAGCACAAGAGAAAGGTTTATTTAAAAAAAATCCGAAAATTAAGCCCAACAAAGTAGAGGAACCCAAAGTCAGTACCCCTGTGATCAAGCCGCAAAAGGACGAATTTGAGGAGTTTGAATCTACAACCCCCAAAATGCGGTTCTCCAGCCAGTTTGAGCCAGTAAAAGAAATTAATCCAACCGTAGCAGACGATACCACAGGAACCATTGACGAAGGAGAAACCACGGTAGCCGAAGTCGTCGATTCTGTGCAAGTAGGAGATGATTGGGTTCAAGTAGCTGATTACTACACCATCTGGGATTCCAAAACCATCGACCCTTACAACCTTAACCCCTTGGAATTTGAGGATAATTTAACCCTTCGACTCTACGACCCAGGAAAGGGGCGTTTTTGGAACCTTCCAACGAGCGAAACGAAAGTGACTTCACAGTTTGGCCCTCGTTGGGGGAGATGGCACGAAGGAATGGATTTGGACTTAAATACTGGCGACCCAGTATACAGCACTTACGACGGTATTGTTCGGGTAGTTGCTTACAATGGCGGTGGTTATGGCAGATTCGTACTGGTTCGTCATTATAATGGCCTTGAAACTTTATATGGTCACTTATCAAAAACAACCGTTGAAGTAGGACAGCTAGTAAAGGCAGGCGATATGGTTGGATTGGGAGGAAATACTGGTCGAAGCTACGGTGACCACCTTCACTACGAAAACCGATACGAGGGCAATCCATTTAGTCCTGCCTGGGTTTGGGATTTTCCTGGGCAAACTATTCGGAGCGAACGGTTTGTGTTATCACCCCGCGTTTGGGATCACCTTAGAGGTGGCAAAGCGTTTGATAGTGAGTTTGATATAAGTAAAGCGGCCGTAAAACGTACGGTTCTTCATAGAGTACGTCGAGGAGAAACCCTTGACTCTATTGCCAATAAGTATGGTATGTCAGCTTCTGAGTTGGCACAAAAGAACCGTATTCGGTTAAGTGCACGACTACAAATCGGCCAAAAGCTTCGCGTAAAATAAATAATAATGAAACTTGATATACTAGCAATTTCGGCGCATCCTGACGATATAGAGTTGGGATGCGCTGGCACTATTTTGGCGTCTATAGCTCAAGGACGGCGCGTAGGAATCGTAGACCTGACACGTGGAGAGTTGGGGACACGTGGAACCCCCGAAATCCGTAGGGCGGAGGCTGAAGCAGCGGCCAAAATACTTGGTGCCCAAGTCCGAGAAAACGTGGGATTGGCAGATGGATTTTTTCAGAATGATAAAGAAAACCAACTTGCCCTTGTACCTTATATAAGGAAGTACCAACCAGAGATAGTCTTAGCCAATGCCGAAGAAGATCGGCACCCTGACCACGGGAAAGGGGCAAATCTTATTTATGATGCTTGTTTTTTATCTGGATTGCGCCAAATAGATACATTTGACGAGTCTGGAAAGGCTCAAACGGCTTGGCGACCTAAGTTTATCTACCACTTTATCCAAGACCGATACATTAAACCCGATTTTGTAGTAGATATTTCCCCCTATTGGAAAAAGAAAGAAGAGGCTATTAGGGCGTTTCGGAGTCAATTTTATGACCCGAACAGTCAGGAACCTAATAGTTATATATCTTCTCCTGAGTTCTTGGAGTTTTTAGAAGCCCGATCAAAAGAGTATGGACATTATATAGGTGTGAAGTACGGAGAAGGTTTTACTTCTCGCAGAATACTGGGCGTAGATAATCTGTGGTCACTAATCTAGTGAAAATACTTAAAAAATTGCACTATTGAGTGGGCAGTGTTTTACTATTTAAAGAACTTTTAATAATTATCATTTTTTTTAAAAAAAGGTCTTGGATAATAAAATGAACTACCTACCTTTGCACTCCCAAACAACGAGTTAGGGGTAAAGCAAAGGTAAAATCCAAATAAAATTTTGGTAAATAAAAAAAATCAAAAATAATATTTGGAAATAAGAATTCAAATTCAGACCTTTGCAGCCCCAAACAATGAGTGAGGGGAAAAGTTGAAAAGGTTGTTCTAGATAAGTTTTTGAAACGTAAAAAAATCAAAAATAATATTTGGAAATAAGAATTCAAATTCAGACCTTTGCA
>JAIXPV010000767.1 GCA_027486105.1 Runella sp.
CGGAAGAATCCACCGCTTTTCCGGGCGTAGCGCGCCCTACCTATCTAGGCGGCTTAGGATTTGGCATGAAATGGATGATGGGCTGGATGAACGATACCCTCAAATATTTCGAAAAAGACCCAATGTTCCGTCGTTGGCACCAAGATCAGATCACATTTAGCTTGGTGTACGCTTTTTCTGAAAACTTCATGTTGCCGCTCTCTCACGATGAAGTTGTGTATGGGAAAGGTTCGCTGATTGGTAAAATGCCGGGCGATGAATGGCAACGTTTTGCGAATTTACGGTTGTTGTTTACCTATATGTACACCCACCCAGGTACCAAACTGCTCTTCATGGGAGGGGAGTTTGCCCAAGCCCGTGAGTGGAATTTTCAGCAATCGTTGGATTGGCACCTGCTCCACCAAGCCCCCCACAAAGGCATTCAGGAATGCATTAAAGCCCTCAACTCGGCTTTGCGCAATCAGCCTGCCTTGCATGATTATAACTTTTCGTCCGAGGGCTTTGAGTGGATTGACTCACAAGACCGCGACAATTGCATTGTGGCTTACTCCCGCAAAGGGCTTAATCCGAGCGATACCATTGTGGTAGTTCTTAACATGACCCCCGTTCCGCAACAAGGCTATAGAATCGGCGTTCCATCCGTTGGAATATGGGAAGAAGTGTTTAACAGCGACAACCCTTCATTTTACGGAAGCGGCGTAAGCAACACCCAAGTGATAGAGACTCAACCCGAAAAATGGCACAATCAACCACAATCAGTGGTCTTGACCTTGCCGCCGTTGGCTGGAATTATTTTGAAGAAAAGGGCAAAATAATCAGTATTTCAACAGTTTAGTTCTGTTTTTTTTACAAAAATCTTTTTATATATCTTATTGATTTAAAGAACATTGAAACAAACCCTCTAAAATAGTTATTGGTTTCATCTTATTTCGTGAAATTTTTGCCTCTTTTTCGGCGTTAGGAGAGATGTAGATTAATACATCAACATTAACATACAATGCCATGAAAGAACGTATTTTAACTATTTTAGAAGATTTTGGTGTAGAACGCCGAGCGGTCACCGACAATGTTCATTTTGTAAAAGATTTGGGCTTTGATAGCTTGGACACGGTAGATTTGATGATGAAACTCGAGAAGGAATTCGGCGTGCGAATCCCCGACGAAGATTATCACAAATTATCCACCTTAAACAAATTGATGGTTTATCTCGAAGAAGAGCAGAGCGTGATGTATGAACCGGCCTAAGGCCCCTCACCACAGAACCCAACAAGAGGATATAACTGCGATAGTTGTATCCTCTTTTGTTATTTTTATAACTTGGTTTACTCAAACGGACGATACCTAAAGTCGGAAATATGCACCCTCTTTTTTCGGACGAATACTACATGCAACTCGCTCTTTATGAAGCAGAAGCGGCCGCCGAAGCGGGAGAAATCCCCGTAGGAGCGGTCATTGTGTGTCAGCATCGCATCATCGCCAAAACCCGCAACCAAACCGAGCAGTTGACCGACGTCACCGCCCACGCCGAAATCTTAGCCATCACCGCCGCTGCCGACTATCTGGGCAGCAAATACCTCAAAGATTGCACGTTGTATGTCACCTTGGAGCCATGTGTGATGTGCGGCGGGGCGCTGTATTGGTCTCAAATCGGACGCATTGTTTTCGGGGCTTCCGACGACAAAAGAGGCTACTCATTATTAACCCAAAACATCCTTCATCCCAAAACAACGGTCAAAAAGGGCATATTAGAGCCCGAAATTACCCAGCTCCTGAAGAAATTTTTTCTCAGGCTGCGAACATAAAACGCTGGCATGGTGTTTTGCAGTCGAGTAACACTAAAACTTAAATTATAACCGTCATGTCTTTTACATTAGCCCCTCTGCCCTACGCCTCTGATGCGTTAGAGCCCCATTTCGACCAAACTACCATGGAAATCCACCACGGTCGTCACCATAATACCTACGTGACCAACCTCAACAACGCCATTGCAGGCACTCCCAACGAAGGCAAGAGCATTGAAGAATTGGTAGCCAATGCGGGTGCCATTTCACCGGCGGTTCGCAACAACGGTGGCGGTCACTGGAATCATACTTTCTTCTGGAACATTCTTTCGCCCAACGGTGGAGGCTCGCCCGTAGGTGAGTTGGCGGCAGCGATTGATGCTAAGTTTGGCTCATTTGATGCTTTCAAAGACGAATTCAAGAAGGCAGCATTGGGTCGCTTCGGTTCGGGCTGGGCGTGGCTAATCAAAACCGCCGACGGCGTAGCCATTACGTCTACTCCCAACCAAGACAATCCATTGATGGACATTGCCGATGTAAAAGGTACGCCCATCATCGGTTTGGATGTGTGGGAACATGCGTACTACCTGAAATACCAAAATAAGCGTCCTGACTACGTAGATGCTTTCTGGAACGTAGTAGACTGGAACAAAGCGGAAGCGACATACAAAGGATAAAAAAATAAGAGAATTTCATTCTTTTTTACCCCGAAAGCTGAACGGTTTTCGGGGTATTTTTTTTGGACAATGGGTTAATACCATTGGTATATCATTCGCTTTTAAAGAACTTAATAATAGTACATATTTAAAAATCGTTTACTATAACTCTTATGTATATACGTCACAAAGTGGTATATATATACCGCAAATAATTATCCCTATTCGCCTTCCTTAGTTTTGTAGTTTGCCAACTCCTGTTGTAGTTTTTGGATTTGAGCCGATTGCCCCGCAATGATTGCCTCTTTGGCCGCTAATTCTTCCTCTTTGCTTTGTAAAACAAGCTTTAGGGCTTCGTTTTCATCCATTTTGTGGGCCGTTGTATTGGTTTTATTGGGTAGACTTCCATTATTATTATTAGGAAAAAGTTGATCAATGGTTACGCCAAAAATCTCGGCCAATATTGGAAAGTAAATGCCTGAAGGAGAAGTATGGTCGGCTTCCCACGAGCCGTAGGTATTGGTTTTGACACCGAGCCGCTCGGCAATTGCCTGTTGGGTAAGCTTAGCTGCCAAACGGTGTTGGCACAGTTTCGTTCCGATTGTACTCATGTATGACTGTAATAGTTTGCAGGGAGACTTATTGAGAAACAGCAGAAACAGCAGAAACAGCAAATGTAGTAGGTGTATTTTACAATAAAAAACCGTTTTTTTGATATTTTTTGTCAAATTTTCGTACCTATTTCTAAAAAAATTAACTTCACCTTTGAAGCAGCCGAAAGCAGCCACTCGTGAGGTACGGGGCTAAACCCTTCGGTGAAAACCCAATAATGGAAAAAATAACTAAAAGTAAATTTGGAAAGTTTGAAAATCATAAAGTAAGCTTACCTCAATTAATTGTAGGAGGTCAGCTTACTGGTGGAGGTATGAAGGGTAGCCCAGCGACGGGATATGTTATTTGGGATGAAGACGATTATACAGATGGAACACTAAGAATAAGTGATGACAATATGACATATATAAGTCATGACACATATGTTTCTATTTTAAATGGAGGCCATCTTTGTTAACAAAAATAAACACTACAATAGGTACTAAAAATATATACTTATTGTAGTGTTTTATTAATTCTATATATCTAATGAGTCATTCACATATAAATGTATTTTTTTTAATAAAATTTCACATTTTATTTTTAGTCTCTAACGCTCTTTTTTCACAAAATGACAATTTCATTAAAAATTATTATCCATATATTAATAAGGCTGAAATGTTTATTGTCAACTCTAATTTCAAAGAAGCTTATCTGCACTACGAAAAAGCTTTCAAAAATGTACATTTGCCTTTTGTAAAAGATATCCATAACGCTCTTGTTTGTTCAATCAAACTAAAACTTAAAAAAAAACCATATACTTATCTAAAAAAGATGGCTAATAAAGGCCTACCTTTTGAGAATTTAAAAAATAACGGTTACATAAAACTTTACATAGAAAAAAACAATTTGCAGAAATTTTACATAAAAAATTACAAAGACAAAAGGAATAATGATTTAGTTTTAAAACTAGAAGCGCTTTTAAATAGCGATCAAGCTCTTAGAAAACTACCGAATATACCAAAAGAACAATTATGGAGGCAAGACAGTATAAATGCCAAAAATTTAATTGATTTATTTAGCATTTATGGGTTTCCTAATGAAGAAGAAATAGGTTATAAGGGTATACTTCCTAAAGAAGAGTTGTATAGCTTAATAATTATACATCAAAATCAGATATCAGGCATCTTTGATTTTAGAGAAATTATATACAAAAACGTATTTTCGGGAAATATTTTACCTAATACTGCTCTGCTATTGATGTTTTTTCAAGAAAAATCTGATGGTTTGGGTTTTGAGCACGCTAACTTTAATCCAATTTTAAATTTTGAAATAAATAGAATAAATAAATA
>JAIXPV010000047.1 GCA_027486105.1 Runella sp.
AAATTTATTTATAAAAACCAATTTTAACTAAATTTTTCAAAGAATGAAAAACTTCCAAACTTTTCGAATCGGGGTTTTTATCGCCCTGATGTCTTTTGTTTCAATGTCGATTTTTGCCCAGGCAAATTACAAACAGTCTTTTAATATCCGTAAAGACGGCAAAATCATGGATAGCAAAGGCAAAAATATTGGCTTAGTAACCAAGGACCAAATTATTAAAGACCACGAAGGACATAAAATCGCATTTGTGGACGGAGAAGGGAATTTGGTAGATGCCAAGACCAACAAAAAAATGGGTAGAATGGGCAAAGACGGTAAAAGTTATTACAATGCCAAAGGGGAATTGATGTATACTATCAAAGATAACCCAGATGAAACCTGTGATATTGTAGATGCAAAAGGCAAGGTAATCGGCAATGTACATGATAGTTTCAAAGGCACTGCCTGTGCGATTCATTGCTTTCAAAACAACATGGCTAAAAAAGCAGACGGTAGTCGTATGAAACACTGATAAAAATAGGGTGGGCTACTGTAGCTCACCCCTAATATAATAACTCAAAATCCAATGAAGAAACTACTCATTTTCGCATTTATGGCAACATACCTTTCGGCAAATGCCCAATTGAACTTTCCGCCGCCAAGCCCTGAAGCCCATTTTACACAGCAAGTTGGGTTTAGTCGTATTACGGTTAAATATGAGCGCCCTTTGGCGCGTGGACGCAAAATCATGGGAGGCTTAGTTCCCTATAACGGTGAACTTTGGCGAACAGGGGCGGGCGATTGTTCCACCATTAAATTTAGTGAAGACCTTACCATTGGTGGTCAAAAGGTACCCGCAGGCAATTATTCACTTTTCTCAATCCCTCAAGCCGATGAATGGACAATTGTGCTAAATCGTGACACGACTATGCATGGTACGGGTGGATATGACCAAACAAAAGATTTGGTGCGATTCAAAGCAAAACCTGAAATGACGAATCAATATTATGAAGCTTTTACGATTGAAATTCAGGATATTATTAAAAACAACGCCAACCTGTATTTGGCTTGGGAAAATACCTTAATAAAGATCCCCATCCAGACTACTGCCGACGCAAAAATCATGGCAGAAATCAAGAAGAAAATCATGGACGATAAAGGAAGTAGCCCCATGTTGTTGTTTCAAGCTGCTAATTATTACTACGAAAACGATAAAGACATCCAGCAAGCACTCATATGGATACAGCAAGCGACGGCGCAGGAAGCCAAAGCTAATTTTTTGATAACCCAAGCTCGAATCCAGATGAAAGCGGGCAAACACAGTGAAGCGATAGCATCCGCAAAAAAATCAGCAGAAGTTGCTCGTGCCGACAAAAACGAAGTCGCTGCTAAAATCGCGGAGGCGTTTGTCGCGGATATGGGTAACAGCAGCGGTAAAATGGAACATAAACACTAAGTGGAGGTATCGTAATCAAAAAGTAGCTCTGTGTTAAAATTCGACATTACCCAAGCGGCTGTCAATTAAAATATCCAAGCAACAGGCTATAAAGTAGTTGATAAAATTTTAGTAAGATGACAACTTTCATTTTGCAATCAAAAATTACTTGCCCTAAGTGTGGCCATCAAAAAACAGAAATCATGCCCACGGATACTTGCCAATTCTTTTACGATTGTGAGAATTGCAAAACCGTATTAAAGCCCACAAACGGTGATTGTTGCGTGTATTGTAGTTATGGTGATGTGCCTTGTCCGTCGATTCAAAAAAACCAGAGTTGTTGCTGATGAAAACATAACATCCGTTAATGGAATATTTTATTTAGCACAAGTCAACTGGAGAAAAGACGTTTGCTTATGGAATAATTGGCTAAGACCTTTTGTTAATTCTCTTATTTTCAATTATTTATATATTAAAAATCAATTTAAACCAATGAAAAAAACAATCATTTTCGCATTTGCACTTTTGATTTCCGCAGTTTCGTTTGCCCAGCATGAAGGACATAACATGACCAAAATGGGTATTGATCCCGTTTTGACGGCATACTTTAAAGTCAAAAACGCACTGGTCGCGTCTGATGCCAAAGCCACTGCGGCAGAAGCCAAGGTATTGTCAGCCGCAGTGAAAAAAGCGGGTAAAATGCTAGGTTCCGATGCCGCCAAAGCCGCCGATGCCATGGCAAAAAGCTCGAATATTGATACCCAACGCGCCCAACTTGGCACCTTGACAACGGCAGTATATGCCGCCGCTAAGGCCATGAAGCCAGGAAGTACGGTTTATTATGATTTCTGTCCGATGGCCAATAATAACACAGGCGGCTACTGGTTGAGCGAAAAGAAAGAAATCGCCAACCCCTATTTTGGGGATGCCATGCTTAAATGCGGAAAAGTGAAAGAAACACTTTAATGAAAAAAAGTGATTTCCACCGTAAGATTCGCAAGAGCCACCGCTATTTAGGGGTGGCTCTTGGAGTCCAATTTTTGTTTTGGACCATCAGCGGGCTGTATTTCAGTTGGTCCAACATGGATGATGTCCACGGCGACCCTCAAAAACGCGCTGTCCCGTTGTTTAAGGTCAATCAAACGTGGGTCTCTCCCTCCATTATTATTGATTCCTTGCGGGCCCATGCGCCCGTTGACTCCATTATTGGTTTAGAAAGCATTGAATTATTTGGAAAGCCATTTTATCAAATTCACTATTCCGTATCAAAAGCACAGCCTCATTCGGGAGGTCACGTTTGCTTAGCCGACGCCGAAACAGGTAATCTTCGCCCCGCACTTAGTCAGGCGGAAGCGGTACAGCTTGCTCAAAATCGTTTTGTTGGCGACCCAACCGTGGAGAAAGTAGAATTTTTGACCCAAACAAATGGGCACCATGAATACCGAAACCTTCCAGTGCCCGCCTATGCGGTTACATTTGGAAACCCCGTAAGTACTACCGTTTACATCGCTGCGGAGTTGGGAACCGTCCAGAAATACCGCAACACTAAATGGCGGGTTTTTGATTTTCTGTGGATGTTGCACCTGATGGATTATGAAAGCCGGGATAATTTATCCAATGGACTTTTACGTGCCTTTTCTCTCTTTGGATTACTGACCATTGCTTCGGGATTTACCTTGTTTTGGGTGAGTCGAAAAACCACAGTTCAAAAAAAGAACCTGAAAATGAGTTGATTATCTACGTTTGATAAATACTATTTATGAACCACGAACATCATCATTCGACCAACGGCGGAAACCAGCCACCTGCCGACCATACTGCCCACTCCGCCAGGCAGCATCTGGGAGGACATTCTGGACACGGTAAAAACCCAAAACACGGAGAAGCGGGGCATGACCATTCGGGCATGATTGAAGATTTCAAGAGGAGATTCTACGTAAGTTTATTCCTTACGGTTCCAATCTTGGTGCTGTCAGATATGATTCAGCACTGGTTGGGCTTTCAATTAGAATTTACGGGGAGAAAATACCTCCTTTTAGCCCTTTCAACTGCATTATTTTGGTACGGAGGCAAACCTTTTTTGGAAGGCTGTTGGGAGGAACTTAAAAATCGCTTGCCCGGTATGATGACCCTCATCGCAATGGCGATTATGGTGGCGTTCGTATATAGTGCAGCTACCGTTTTTGGATTTCCAGGGATGGATTTCTTTTGGGAACTGGCTACTCTTATTGTCATCATGCTATTGGGGCACTGGCTCGAAATGCGTTCTGTTGCGGGGGCTTCTAAGGCATTGGAGCTACTCGTGCAGATGATACCCGCCGAAGCGCACATGTATCACGGGGCTATGTTGCACGATATGCCCGTAAAAGAACTCAAACCCAACGACCGAATTCTGGTTCGTCCGGGCGAAAAAATACCCGTAGACGGAATCATTCTGAAAGGCGAAAGCTACCTAAACGAATCTATGCTCACGGGAGAATCGACCCCCGTACTCAAAAGAACGGGGGAAAAAGTAATTGCAGGAGCCATTAATGGGAATGGTTCACTCGAAATAAGGGTAGAGCAAACTGGGGAAGGAACATATCTTGCCAAGGTAATTCAAATGGTAAAAGAAGCCCAAAATACAAAATCTTCTACCCAACGATTAGCCGATCGCGCCGCTTTTTGGCTTACCATCGTGGCATTGGTGATGGGCGTTGGCACCCTGACCGCGTGGTTGGTATTGGGTCAAACGTGGGCTTATGCCGTTGAACGGATGGTCACGGTCATGGTGATTTCTTGTCCGCACGCTTTAGGATTGGCCATCCCGTTGGTCGTGGCTATTTCCACCACGCTTGCCGCCAAAAATGGATTATTGATTCGTAATCGTACGGCGTTTGAAAACGCCCGAAAAATAACAACATTGATTTTTGATAAAACAGGAACGCTTACTACGGGTATTTTTGGCGTAACCCGCATGGGCAGTTTTTTGCCTTCGGTTTCTGAGAACGAACTATTGGGATTGGCGGCGGCCTTAGAACAAAATTCTGAACACCCGATTGCGACGGGAATCATCAATGAAGCCAAGAAACTAAACCTCGACATTCCAACTGTTGACAGCTTTGAAGCCATTACGGGAAAAGGAGTTTCGGGAAAAGTAAAAGAAAAAACGGTATTGATCGTCAGCCCTGGTTACTTACGGGAAAACCAACTTTCGATTCCTGATAAAGCCATCGGCGACGCCTCCGAGACTATTGTTTTTGTTTTGATTGATAGCCAATTAGGCGGATTCATTGCATTGGCAGATCAACTGCGAGAATCATCTGCCGAAGCCATTAAAATAGTTAGTAACCAAGGAATAAAAACCTTCATGCTTACGGGGGATAACAAAACAGTCGCCAAAACGGTGAGTGAAAAATTAGGCATGACTGGTTTTATGGCGGAAGTACTGCCGCATCAAAAATTAGATAAAATCAAAGAGCAACAACAAAAAGGGGAGTTCGTTGCCATGACAGGTGACGGTGTCAATGATGCTCCCGCCCTTGCGCAGGCAGATATTGGGATTGCCATAGGTTCAGGGACGGATGTGGCCGCCGAAACTGCCGATATTATCCTCGTTAACAGCGACCCCAAAGATGTGGCTTCTCTGATTCAGTTTGGGCGAGCCACCTACCAAAAAATGATTCAAAATTTAGTTTGGGCAACGGCTTACAACGTCATTACGCTGCCGCTCGCTACGGGTTTCGTCCCGGGCATCGTTATTTCGCCCGCCATCGGTGCAGTCTTTATGAGCCTCAGC
>JAIXPV010000761.1 GCA_027486105.1 Runella sp.
ATCACGTCCGATTGGTTGATACGCTGTCCTTGCGCTACTTTTGGATAATAATTGCTTGGATTGGTAGGAGTCCAACGATTTACCATTGTGGCAAATTGATTAAACCCTGCTGCACCACCCTCCATTCGAAGACGCTGCACATAGAAAATCTCACCCCCCTGCACCCCTTGCACAAAAACACTTAAATCAAAACCTCTGTATTTCAGGTTGTTAGTGATTCCAAAATAATAATCTGGATTAGGATCGCCAATGATTTGTTGGTCAGCGGCCGAAATCGCTCCGTCGCCGTTCAAGTCTTTGTAGCGAATATTCCCTGCCACTCTACCCGTCGGGATATTGTCGCCTGTTTGATAAATTCCATCAAAAATATACCCGTAAAACGAGCCGAGGGGTTGGCCTACTCTTAAAATACTGTTGTTAGTAAACGGCCCAACCGAACCGCCGCCATCGCCTGGAATAATCTCAGTGCGCGTACCGTCAATGAGGGTTAGCTTGTTGCGGTTGGCTGAGATATTGCCGTTGATGTCCCATTTAAAGTTTGAATTATTAGCCACGTTTGCCGTGACAGAAAACTCAATTCCTTTGTTTTCGACCGCCCCAAAGTTGCCAAAGACCGAACCATAGCCCGACGACAATGCTACCGAACGAGACAAAAGCAAATCGGTGGTTTTTTTCTGATAGGCATCTATCGTAAACTGAAGACGATTGTTGAGTAAGCCAAAGTCCAAACCGATGTCGGCCTGCCCGCTTTTTTCCCAACGAAGGTCTGGGTTGGCAATGTTGGCCGATAAGATTCCGATGTTTCGTGTATTGTTAAAGTTGTAATTTCCTACTGAATTCAACCGCGCCAAGGAGTTATACAGCGGAATATCGGCATTACCCGTTATTCCGTAGCTCACCCGTAGTTTCATATCACTAAAAAGCTTCTGATTTTGCATGAATTTCTCTTCTGAAATCCGCCAAGCCCCTGCTACCGAGGGAAAAAATCCATACTTATTGTTTGCTCCAAAGCGACTCGAACCATCTACGCGAGCCGTAAGCGTAAGCAAATATTTACTTTTTAAATTATAGTTAACCCGACCCGTGTAGGAGTCCAAACGCCACTGCTGTTTGTTGCTTCCGATACTGACAATCGAGGCTTGCCCGAGGTTATCATTGAATACCAAGTCATTAGGAAACTGCTGACCCGACATCGCATCGGTTACCTGCGTTTGACTTTGGGTCGAGAATACCCCCGTCAGATTGAAATCATGCACGCCCAGTGTTTTGTGGTAATTAAGCAAACTCTCGTGAAGAATGGTATTGGTGTTGTTGTTACCGCGTCCACCCGTACCATTGACCGTTGCTCCCGCCCGTACAAAACGCGTAACGTAAGAGTCGCGAGTGTCGCTTATCAAATCTCCTCCAAAAGACGCCCGGTAAGTAAGGTCTTTGGTGATGGTCCAATCGGCAAAAATGTTACCCAACAAGCGGCGAGTCGTGTTACGGTTGAGTACTTCGCTCGCTACCGCTATCGGATTGTTGAAATCAAGGTATCTTCCACTAAACATCGTGGGTTTCCCCTGGGCGTCGCGCGGCGATTCGGTCGGTGGGGCATAGAGCGCCGACAATACAATTCCACCACTTGCACCATCCAAAAGCGTAGAAGAAACGGCCCCATTATTGACCGAATAAGTATACGTTAGGCTCGTACCGATTTTAAAGTTTTTGCTTACCTGATTGTCCAGATTGACCCGAATTGAGCCGCGTTTAAAATTTGAATTAATGATGATACCATTTTGGTCAAAATAATTCATCGAAACATTGAATAACGATTTTTCAGTCCCGCCCGAAAACGAAAGTTGGTGGCTCTGCATCCCCCCTTTTTGGAAAATCTCTTTTTGCCAATCGGTTCCTTCGCCGAGTTGGGCAGGGTTAGGAAAAAGGTTCTGCCCCGTCAGTTCGTTTTCTAAAGCCGCAAACTCCGAAGCGTTCATCAAATCCAGCGTTTTGCGAATTTGCTGTTGGCCCGCATAGCCTTCATAGGTTACTCGGGTTTGACCTGCCTTACCTCTCTTGGTCGTGATGAGTACCACGCCATTGGCACCGCGTGTTCCATAAACAGCCGTCGCCGAAGCATCTTTCAGTACTTCGATAGATTCAATATCGTTGGGATTCAGCGTTGAAAGTACCGAGAGGCGGTTTCCATTATCGTTTCCAAAACCACTACCACCGCCCGCCACGGGGTTGTCTCCCCCCGAAATCGGAAAGCCATCTACTACATAAAGCGGTTCGCTACTGCCACTGATTGAGTTATTTCCTCGGATTCTGACACTAATGCTCCCTCCGGGTGCACCAGAGTTTTGGGTTACTTGCACCCCCGAAGCGCGGGCTTGCAAGCCTTGTACGAAGTTGGCAATGGGCGTTACTTTTAGCTCTGCCGCTTTGATGGAAGAAACAGCCCCCGTCAAATCACTTTTTTTGACCGAACCGTAGCCTACCACCACTACATCTTCCAACAGCTTGGTATCGAGTTTTAAAACAACGTCAACTTTTGAGCGATTACCGACTGTTTCGGTCACAGAGAGATACCCGATGTAACTAAAACTCAATTTGGCATCCGATTTTACATTGGCAATAGTGTAGTTCCCGTCTTTATCGGTGGTGGTACCAGTTGGTGTACCCACCACAATAACGCTTACTCCTGGTAAGCCCTCCCCATTTTCCGTGTTCACTTTTCCTTTCACCGTCAGCGATTGCGTAAAGGCATATTGAGTTCCTAGCAACAAGAGCAAGGAATACCCCAGTAAAAGTTTAAAATGTAGAAATTTCATAGATTAAGGTAATGTGTTTAGAAGGTTGAAAATTTTTAAAACAATTCAATTACAAAAACATGGTTATGTACAATTTTAAAGTATTATATACTTACATTCGTTGTAAGCCTTCATTTTAAGATTGAAGATTCTTTTTAATTACTTTCAGATTAAAAGAGCACTTAAAACACTCTAAAAAAGAAATATTATTCAATAATAAGTAGATATTATACAATCTTTATCAGATAATTGCATTAAAAAAAACATGGGAACGTTCCCACAACATGGGAACGTTCCCATAAACGCCAAACCAACAAATAACACAGCTTAGACTTTAAATTAAAATAATACAATAAATGAAAAAACACCAAATCACCATCGTTGACATCGCACGGCAGTTGAATATTTCAAAATCGACGGTATCGAGGGTCCTCACAGGACATCCAAGCGTAAGCGAAAAAACCAAAGAGGCGGTGTTGAAATTGGCCAACGAACTCGACTACCAGCGCAACATGTTGGCCATTAACCTGATGTCGAGTCAAAGCCACACGATTGGCATTATTGTACCCGAATTTGTTACCTCATTTTTTCCAATGGTCATCATGGGGGCGCAGGAAGTGGCTTCGCAGGCGGGATATAATGTGCTGATCAGTCAGTCGAACGAAAGCTACGAAACCGAAGTAGCTAATGCCAAAGTGATGCTCGACAATCGGGTGGATGGCGTATTGGTATCTTTGACGCGCGAAACGCGCAATTATGACCACCTAAAAGTTTTTCAGCGAAAGGGAATTCCGATCGTTTTTTTCAACCGGGTCTGTGACGACATGCAGGTACCAAAGGTAGTGGTGGATGATTATGAAGGGGCCTTTAAAGCCGTGGAACACCTCATTCTGACGGGTAGAAAACGCATTGCGCACTTAGGAGGGCCCACCTCGCTGCACATAAGCAAAAAGCGTTTGGAAGGCTATAAAGACGCTTTAAGAAAATACAATCAACCGATTGACCCTGGCCTGATTCTTGATTATGACCTCAATTTGGACAAAGTAAAAATTTATATCAAACACCTACTCGACCTGCCCGAGCCACCCGATGCGCTTTTTACCATCAACGACCCCACGGCCTTTGAAGCCATGATTTTTATAAAAGCTAAAGGTCTCAAAATACCCGAAGAGATTGCCGTTGTGGGGTTTAGCAACAACTATGGCTCAACACTCATTGAACCCCGCCTAACCACCGTAGCCCAGCCTACCCACGAAATTGGGCAAGTAGCAGCACGGCTTCTGCTGGACCAAATCAACTCAGATGCTTCCGAGTGGAAGCCTATTTATCGGGTGTTGAAAACCGAATTGTTGGTACGGGGGTCGAGCTAACAATGTGTTCTATTCAGACGTATTCCAACCAAATTTACAACTCAATTTTTCAGGGGGATGGCCACATTATAATTCACCGTTTCGCTGATATAAACAGCACAAAACAACACCTTGGGCTTGCCGTTTTCAAAATACAATTGTGGGCGTTCGAGTTTAACAACTTTCTCCGTTCCGCTTTGCCAAGGAATTTCCAAAGTAGACACCAAGGTATGTTTGGCGGGTTTCCAGTCCAGTCCGTCCGGTGATTCAAACAAAGCCAGGCTCGTACCAGCGTTGGTAAAAACGCCTTTCATGTCTTTGACAATGGCCCAATACTTCCCTTCCTGAAACCAGATGTAAGGGTCTTCGGCCGCAAATTTGGCAGTATCTTTCACAAAAACGGGTTTGGGTTGCTTCACAAAAGGCCCTTCGGGGCGGTCGGCAATCGCTACGCCGTGCAGTACGCGCCCCCCAAAAGGCATTTTACCCTTACTGACCCCTTTATAGACCATCAGAAACGTACCGTCAGGACGTTGAGCTACGGAAGGATTATTGGTCACTAAATGGTCGAAAGCGTTGGGTGTCGTATCTACCAAGGGCTTATCACTTCTCTGCCATTGGCCCAAGGGTGAATCGGCCACGGCCACGCCAATGCGCTGATGATTGCGGTGGTCCCACCACTCGCCATTGCCGTAGTTGCCCATGTAATAGAGGTAGTATTTATTGCCAAACTTATGAATCGTGGGGTTGTGAGTAACGTCGGCATCCCAATACTTTTTGTCGCGTTTGGGCAAAATCACCTTGGCGAATTTGTACAGCCCCGTGGGGGCGTTGGCTACGGCCACGGCTACTTCGCTGTCGGTGACCCAAGCCAGATGCTTTTTGCTTTGGGGCCATCGGCTATAAAAAAGATAATATTTTCCATCATCGCCTTTGACCATGCTTCCGCACCAAACCATGTAACCTTTGTCTTCAAACTTGGCCGACTGCGGCACGGGTTGAATCATTTTTGTAAAATCAAAGTCTTGGGCATCGACGTCAAGGAATCTCAATAAAAGACCGAATATCAATACCTTTTTCATTATTTTCCGTTGTATTTTAAAGGTACAGCTACGTTCATGGAATGTTTGCGTTTATCGATACCCATTGCCCCAAACAACAGTTTCGGAACACCTTTGTCCATGTACAGACAAGGTCGTTCGAGCTTATCGTCGAGCGGTTTTCCGTTTTCCCAGAAAATCGTTTTGGAAAGCACTTTGGGGTACAGGGCAGGTTTCCAATCAAATCCGTTGTTTGAAACCATCAACGCCAACGCCCCACTTTCGCCCGTGAATTTGCCCACTACATCACGTACAATGGCGTAGTTTACACCCTTTTGGTGCCACAAAAAGGGGTCTTCGGCTACCATCCATTCTTTACTGCCCTTTTCGGCTTCAAAAATCGGTTGCGAATGTTTCACAAATACGCCCGTGGGAGCGTTGGAAAAAGCCACTCCAAAACGTACCCTTCCGCCTCGGATTGTACCGTTTTTTTCGACTTGTTTGTACACCAAAATAAATTGGCCTTTGTCATCCACCGTAATGGCGGGGTTTGAAACCATGAGTGCATCGTGGGCAGTAGAGTCGGCGCTTACGTCCAAAATCGGTTGAGCAAATCGGGTCCATTCTCCTTCGGGATCGTCGGCTACTGCTACGCCAATGCGCTGATTATTACGGTATTCCCACCAATTGGGGTTTTCGTAAGCGGTGTGCGGTTTTACGTACGATTTACCCGTTGAGCCCATGTAGTACAGGTAAAATTTGTTTTTATAGGCTATCACGGCAGGATTATGAGTACAAACCCCATCCCAAAATTGATTGCCCCGAGCGGGAAAAACCACTTTTAGGTGCTGATATGGGCCTTCGGGGCGGTCTGCCCGGGCTACTGCAATTTCGGAATGAGTAATCCAAGCTTCGTGGCCTTTGTCGCGTGGCCAGCGGCTGTAAAGCATATAAAATTTGCCATTTTTTCCTTTGACCACTGAGCCACACCAAATGTTGTAGAGGCTATCGCGAAAAGTGTTTTTGAGGGGAATGGGCTGCGCCATCGCACTCAAATCGGTCTGCGGCGTTGAACCCCAATGGCTTTTTGGATTCTCGTTTGAGGATTGCCCAAAAGCGTTTGATAAGAAGCTACTCAACAAAATGAGCAGCATCCCTTGGTAAAGTTTCATGTTGCCTTATTTAATCATTAAAATCACATCTTTGGCGCGCGATTCGGGCGTCACTGTGAGCGAAAGTACTTTTCCGTCTTTCAATTCGCCCTCAACGGTCGTGTTGGCGGGAGCGTGCAGTTTAAACTTTACATCCCAGTTTTTGGGCCATGCTGGAAAAAGATACAGCTTGTCATCGGGGGTTTGGAGGAGCATTTCCTGCAAACCAATCATGCCCGAACCGCCCCAATTGTGGTCGGGTACCCAGTCGTGGCCTGGGCCCCAAAAAGTAGGATAACGTCGCGGAGCATTTCTCAGTTTTTTGACGGTTATCTCGGCGGCTTCTTCAGTTAAACCCAATCTTGCGCAAAAAATAGCGTCTTGGTGCCAACTGATGTGGTTTTTCTGAATGGGGAGGTCGGCACCGTACTTCCAGGTATTGATGGCTATATCGAGTTTGGGTTTGCCGACCCCATACATTCCCCACGGATAAACGGGATACAGTTGGGGTAGTTCTTGGTTGTTGATACGCCCCCACGCCTCGGCAGGTGCAATGGTCATGTAGCCGTTTTTTTCCTTCAACGGTATTTCGGGAATACTTTTCAATACTTTCTCGAAATGCTTTCTCTTTTCGGCCGAAAGGTACTTGTCAGGCAGTTCAGTCAAACGCTTTGTAATACTGTACAATCCTGCGATGGTAGAAGATGAATTGTAAGCCATTTTGTAGGTTTCTGCGCCCGTTGATGGATACAAAATAAGTTTACCGTCGTCGGCAAAGGCGCTTCTGCTGCGGTTGGTGGCTTCCCATTGGTAATGTTCGTAAAAAAAAGTAACGCAACTTTCCACAAACGGCAGGTATTTGCTGATATCTTCGTTGTTGTATTTTTCCAGGTCGAGCATCATCAGGCAAAACTCCATTTGGGTATCCCAGAGGTACTCCAGCCAGTAGTTGTATTCAATTCCTGCGGGAAAGTTCTGGGGGCGTTTCCAGCCGTAAGAGGTAGCGAGCGGCAACCCAAACTGCTCTAACTGCTCGGTAAACGACGCGCCCTTGTGCCCCCAATATACTTTTGTACGGGTTTCAGCATTCTTCAAGGCCCTCAGATAAAAATTGAGTTGAGCGGGCAACATATCAAAATCGCCGCTTCTAAACATCGGAAAATACACCAGACGTTGGTTTTGGGCGGTGTGCGTTCCGCCGCCCCAATCGCGGTGGTCGGGAGTAAAAGTTGCATTTTTATCAGTTAGAGATGGGTCAAACGTAAACATGCCCCCGTTGAACTTGGTAGGATAGGTCCCGTAGGCATTGCATCCCAACTGATAACGAAAGAGATTATAGTTTCGACCCACTTGCCACGCCACTGAGCTCGTGTCTTTTTGATGGCTATTGATAGTGATATGACTTCGTTGCCAAAAAGCATTCCACCATTTTTTAGTAGCCTCAAAATCAGCGATTTGGGTGTTTTTGGCCGACTGAATTATTTGTTTCAGCCCTGACCCCCACTGCGCAATCGTCTCGGTAGTGGCTATGTGCATCACAATTTGCAGCTCTTGCTTGCGGGCTGCTTGCTTGCTTTCTAATTTCCAAGCTGTAAACTCCGTATCAACGTATTTTCCTCGGCTGATACCTGCACTTTTGAAGTTGTCGCCTCCCATCCAGCCGCCAAAAGTCAGATTTTTGAGGGGATTCCACAGTTGATTTTTTACGGAGTCTAATTTTTGTTGTCTTACCGTAAAATCAAAAACCGATTCGTCGCGGTTGCGGTGGTACCAAAGCACACTTTGACCCTCAAACATCACGGAATCCTTCCTCACTACTGCCTGAAACGGGGCATCTCTAAACGCCAAACTTGCCTTGGTTTGCCCAGCCTGCGTCCAGGTGAGGTCTTTGTCGCGCCAGTTTTCGTACCATGCCTCCACTAGTAATTTTTCGTCGCTTTCGGTTTCTACGTGCACCACGGGCTTGAACACATCCACCCAAATTTTTACCAATACTTTCTTCCTATTTTTTACCGAAGAAATTTCTACATAGCCTTCATTTAGCTTCAATTCTTGCTTAAAAGTCGCATTTTGAAACAGATTGGGGGTAATGCGCATACGAACACGCCCAAATTTGGGAAACACATTGTTCTCGTCAAATGCCCCGCTACGAGATAAATAGAAGAAAATTTCATCCTTTTCTGTCCACACATTTAGGCCGATATCCCCTCCGCCACAAGGCATTGATTCTGAAGAATTAGCACTTTGTTTTGACCAAACTACATTGTATTGCGACGCATCAAAACTTGGCTGCGCTACAACTTGGTAAATAACCAGCGTTGAAAGGAAAAATATTTTTATTATTAAGTTCATTTAATTGGGTGGGTTAAATATACTTTACTGCCGCCTCGCCAATGCCCTTCAACGCTAGTTGTTTGTAATAAATAACGCCGCGCAACGAGACCTTTTTATCGCCGCGAAATCATCAAACAGAGAAACACCTCAAAACAACTGAAACTCTCGAATGCCTGCAAAACCATAAGAATCCAAAATCACCAACCGAAACTTTTGGGCTGTAACAGGACTAATGTCTTTGCTCCAATTGCCCATTTTTTCATCCTGCGCCAGTGTTAGCCATTGCCCGTCTTTTTCATACTGAATTTCAAAGCGTTTTATCTGAGACTTTTGATAAACCAATTCACTCACTTTAAGCTGCTTAACCGTTTGTATTGAACCCAAATCTACTTCCAGCCAGCCTTTATTTTGAAATAAATTGAAAGCGGCTTCTGTCTGATAATGCACGTCTTTTCCATAATACGCCTCAAAATCTACGTCAGTACGCCGTCCCATTTTCCAACAGGTTGCGGGATTGTCATCAAAAGCGGCGGATGCGTCGTGCAAAAACTGCCCCAACGCACTAGAAGCAGTGGCTTTTTTGCCGTAAGCCAATGAATTGGTGGTTGTAAACGGGATAATTTGTCCCAATTGAGCAGCGGGTTTATCCAGCGTAAGCTCCACAATTGCAGCAATAGAATCACGCCCGTTTTGGGGTATTTTCAAGGCAAGACCCGCCTTACTTTGCGTAAAGGGAATGGCATTCCCCTTCAAAAATGACGCTTTTTTGACATTGGCTGCCATGGGCGGCAGTTTGATTTCATCGCCTGTGTTGTTCAGAAGATGCACATACAATTTGTTGCCTCGGTACGAGCTAACGTAGTCTTTTGAAGGCGTGTAAATTCCTCCTCTGGTTTGGTAAACGGCTTCCGCGTTTTTGTTCAGCCAATCGCCCATCTCGGTGGCGCGGGCCACAAAATTGGGAGGAAAAACGCCCGAACTGTCGGGGCCGATGTTGAACAAAAGATTGCCGTTGCCACCCACGCAGCGAAGCAACGTATGCACGGATTCCTTCAGGCTACGCGGGGTATCGTTGAATCGCCACGCCCACTGATGCCCCATGTTGGTACAGGTTTCCCAAGGCACTGCGCCATAACCCGCCACAAAACCTTCGGGCGTAGCATAGTCGGCATAAGCCCCCACCCGTGCGTGCGATTCGTCGGGATTGAAGGGTTCGAGCCGATTGTTGATGATGATTTCGGGCTGTAATGTACGCGCCAAATCAAACACTCTTTTGGGGTGAATTGGGCTGGGTGCCCCTTCGTAATCTATCCATAACAAACTGATTTTGCCATAATTGGTCAATAAGTCACGCACCTGTTGCTCCACTCGATTGGCAAAAATATCGTTCGTTTTGGGATTGCGGCAATCAGGGTCTTTCCAGTCGGCCACCGAAAAATACCAGCCAATGGGCATCCCCGCTTCATGGGCCGCTTGGGCAAGTTCTTTGCAAACATCCCGCCCGAAAGGGCTGTTCATGATGTTGTGTGGGGTGGTTTTGGTATCAAAGAGGCAAAAACCGTCGTGGTGCTTTGAAGTCAAAACCAAATACTTCATTCCGCTGGCTTTGGCCAACTTGACCCATTCTTTGGCGTTGAATTGTTTGGGGTTAAAACGCAAATACAACGAATCGTACTTGCTTTTACCGTAGCCATTGCGTGACCAGCTGATTTCTTTCCCAATCAACGAAACAGGCCCCCAGTGGATAAACAAGCCCATTTTGGCATCTTGCCACCACTTTAAGCGCTGCTCTTTTGAAATGTTTTTTTGAGAATTACCCTGAAAAGCAATCAGGACAAACAACAGAATTATGGATATTTTTTTCATTTAAATAGAGTTTAACTACTTGATAACATGGCCTTTCTGGGCGTAATACAAAATATAAGCGTAACACAAAATAGGTAAAACAAAGGCAAAGCGAATGCTGTAACTATCAGAAATGAGCCCCATGAGCGGAGGCACAATGGCCCCACCTACAATGCTCATAATAATCAACGATGAGCCTGTTTTGGTGTAGGCACCCAAATTTTTGATGCTCAACGTAAACAAAATGGGATACATCACGGAGGTACACAGGCCCACCACCGAAAGGGAGACAATCGAGAGATAGCCCGTACTCAAAATTGCGACGAAGACCAACACAATCGCCCCCAACGCACAGGCCGTTAACATTTTGGAAGGGTTTACTTTTTGTAAAAAATAAGCTCCCGACAACCGTCCCACCAAGACCAAAGCCATGAATAGCGTGATAAACAAAGCGGCTTTTTGCTCGCCTAACCCATTAATATTCACCGATTTAGCATAACGAATTAAAAAGCTAACAATACCAACTTCAGCCCCTAAATAACAAAATACGCCCAGTGCTCCAAGCACTGTATGCTTAAATTTAAAAATGGATTTTAGTCGGACATTCTGTTCGCTTTCCTCCTCAATATCAGGCATTTTAATAAAAAACAATGCCGCACCCAGTACCAAAAAAAGCGTTCCCAAGGCCAGATAGGGTATTTTAACCAATTGCGCTTCGGCATTGAGATAATCTGCCAATTGGCTGGGATTAAACTGCTGAACGGTGGCTTCGGGCGTATCGGTGGCGTGGAGCAGAAACACCGCCCCGATGTAGGGGCCGAGGGTCGCGCCAATAGAGCCTACCGCCGCCGCCAAACTCAACCGACTTGAGGCTTTGTCGGGGTCTCCTAAAATGGAGAGGTAGGGCGTAGCCGTCACTTCCAAGAAAGTAAAACCTGCAGCCATGATAAACAAGGCAGCTAAAAACAGCGGATAGAAGCGTGTTTCGGCAGCGGGGAAAAATATAAATGCCCCCACAGCCGCCATCAAAAGCCCTGTAATCATTCCCGCCCGATACCCAAACCGCCGGATGTATTGGCCCACGGGCAAGGCCAACAAAAAATACCCGCCAAAAAATGCCGACTGCACCAACGATGACTGAAAATCAGTCAATTGACAAGCTCTTTTGAGGTGTGGAATGAGCACATCGTTGATATTTCGGCTCAAATTCCAGATAAACATCAGGCTCATGACCACCAAAAGCGGTATCAGAAATTGGTTACGGTTTTTCACTTCAGACATTCATTTAACAAAAAAATAGGTTTCATTTCAGCCCAATGTTCGTGGGGTTTGGCTTCTGTCAATCGTTGTTGAAATCCTTCCATAAAAGCCGCCCATTCTGCTTGCAAAGGCATTTTGCCGATGGCTTCAAAAGCCGTATTTAGGTCCATGCCTTCTTTGGTTTCGACAATCATAAACAGCCGGGTCCCGAGGCGATAAATTTGCATATCTACAATTCCGCCTGCTCTAATACCCCTCGGAATTTCAGGCCAAATGTGTTCGGGCTGGTGAAAATGTTCGTATTGGGCAATGAGTTCGTCGTCGTCCTTTAAATCGAGGGCTAAACAGGTTCTTTGCGTTTTCATATCATTTACTTTTTATAGCCCAACTCCGCTCCTCCACTTACTGGCATGATACAACCCGTTATAAATCGGGCAGCCTCAGAAACCAAAAACACCGCCACATCGGCAATCACGTCGCCATCGGGACAGTAGCCTAATGCGTGAATGTTATCCAGATAATTTTCAATGGCCACTGGATTAGGCTGTTGCGTTGCCCATTCGCGCAGCATAGGCGTCCATACACCCGCCGGGCAGATGGCATTGACCCTTATGCCAAACGGGGCATAATCCAAGGCCATGGCTTTGGTCAAGGCACTCATACCGCCTTTGGTAGCTACGTAAGCCGCGTGATTTTCCTGCCCCATTGTTCCTACCATGCTGGAGGTATTTAAAATGGAGCCTTTAGTGGCTTTTAAGGCTTCGATACCGTAACGGGTAGTCCAATAGACACTTTTTAGATTGATGGAAAACAGGCTGTCCCATTCATTTTCAGACGTTTGGTCGAGTGACTTTGAAGGACTGGCAATGCCCGCATTGTTGTGAATGACGTCTATTTTCCCAAATTGGGCAATGGTCAATTCGATGGCCGCTTTTACGTCTGCTTCATGTTGCACACCACCCACGAAGCCTCCATGGGTATTCCCCAAACGGTTGCACAATTGGTTCAATGAAGCCTCGTCTTTATCCATTACAAAAACCCGAGCGCCAGCTTTTGCATACGCCTCAGCACAGGCTTCACCAATGCCCGAAGCCCCACCCGTCAGAAAAATCACTTTATTGGTCAATAGGGTCATGTTTTGGGCGTTTTAAGTTTTCAAATCACTGCTACTGCCTGCTTCTTGGGGCACTTGGTAAAAGCCATCCACAATATGAGCGGGATGCAAAAAATAGGGGCGCAAGTGCGGGATATGCTCTAAAAACAAACTTTCATGCCCCATACCTATGTGATTAAAAAGCACCAAATGTTGGTGTATTTGCCCCATATCTCCTACGTGTGGCAACACAGGTACATTAAACTTTTTTGCTAATAAACTAATAGCCAGAAACTCAGATACACCCCCTACCCGTACGACATCTACCTGGCAAAAATCCATGGCCTTGGCTTGCAGAAAATTCTTAAAAACCACCTTATTGGGAATATGTTCGCCAGTGGCTACTTTAAACGGGGCAATGGCTTGGGCGATGGCCCGATGCCCAAAAACATCGTCGGGGTGCGTGGGTTCTTCAATCCAATAAGGGTTGATGCTACCGAGCCGTTGGCAAATATCTAATGCTTGCGGTACATTCCATTTTTGATTGGCATCCAGCATGATCGTGGCGGCAGCGCCCGCCGTTTGTCTAATCAAAGCCGCGCGTCGTAGGTCGCGTAGTGGGTCGTCAGAGCCTACTTTGAGTTTGAGGGCTGTGAAGCCTTTATCGAGGGCTTGCTTTGTTTTTTCAACGATGAGCTCATCCGAAAAATTAAACCAACCCACCGACGTATCGTAGCCTTTGTAGCCAGTTTTCAGCACCGAATTCCTGTCTTCTCTTGTGTTATACTGTTCAGTGAGTAATTGTATGGCTTGCTCTCGCGTAAGTTCATCTTCTAAGTAGCTTAAATCCAGCGTATTGACCAGCGCTTCGGGCGCTAAATCCAGCAGCAATTTCCAAAGCGGCACTTGTCGAGATTTGGCCCAAAGGTCAAAGCAAGCATTGACAATGGACGCCAACGCCAAATGAACCACGCCTTTGTGCGGCCCCAACCACCGCAACGAAGGCTCGTCGGCCAACTTACGGTAAGTTGTACCAAAGTCGGCCATCAATTCTTCGATTTCTGCCCCTATTAATTTTACGGATAAATATTGAATGGCTTGGCACACTAAGTCATTACCTGCTCCCAAAGTAAAAGCCAAACCTACCCCTTCCATTGGGGTGTTTGTTTTTAACACACAGACGGCATACGAATACTGAGGGTTGGTATGAGTTGCATCGGAGCCCGCTCCCTCCCCCATTTTAAAACGTTTATCAAGGACTTCAACAGAATGAATGTACATAGAATTTGGTTAATTTCATACAGATAAAGTACGATTACTGCTTGGGCATAACATTGAAAATGCTAACGTTTTTTAATCTGGGCGGTGCAGTGCTTTGCATAATTGTGAGGCGGAATTTTGCGCCTTCAATCGGGTCAACGGGTCGAATATGTTTGTAGCCAATATTTGTTCCTTCGGCGATGGTTTTCCATTTTTTATTCATTTCTACCTCAATTTTAAAAGCCCTCACGCGCTCGCCTTGGGTAATATCCTCTTGCAAAACGAAATAATTGACCACCTGTTTTTTGTCTAATTTTAACTCAAAAACAGTGCCTTGGCCATTGGTAGTTTTGATGGGATTCGAAAAACGGCTTTTGATTTCGTCCCCCCATTCGGTTAGGCGTTTCATATCAGCATCGGGTAGTAAGCCTCTATCATCAGGGGTTAAACCTACGATTAAGGTCGAATTATGCCCCACCGACCGCTCATACATATTCATCAAATTTTTTAGTGGAAAAATATACGCGTCGTCATTGGGCTCCCAAAACCATTCGTGGCGGCCATTATACCCTCTCAATGGTGCGTCCGACATAGCAGGCATCCAGTATTTCCCGTCTTTATCGCCTTCTTTCAAGAGTTTGAAATCATCTTTAAAAACGATTTCTTTCTTGGCAGAATGTGAAAACGGGAACGGAAAAGTAGCCCAACATGGGTAAGGCACCGTGCCAGATTCAGAGCCCCCCCAACGAAAATCTGCCCGCTGTGCATTGTGATAAAACAGACAGTGGGGCTGGTATTTTTCAACAATGGGTAGTACGTCAGCACCGTATTTTGTGGGGTCGTCGGCACCGCCATCAAACCAAATCATAAACAAATCACCGTAGCGCGTGCAGAGTTCTTTGACCATGCCTTCACACATTCTTTTGTAGGCTATTTGCCGATTATTAACAAATTGGCTTTCGCCTTCAATCCTAAAATCATGGACACCCAAAAACGAATTCCACCGGATACCGAGGTAAATACCCGGTGCAATGCCATATTTCCAACAAGAATTGACGAAATCACGCACGATATCTCCCTTCCCCTCCTGAAATTTCAAGGCTTTCATACAATAGGGATTGACGTCGCTTTGATAAAGCGCAAAGCCTGTTTCGTGGGTGGCCGTCAGGACGGCAAATTTCCCGCCCATTGCCTTCACGGCCTTGGCCCATTGGTCGGTATCCAATTGGGTTGGGTTAAAAATATTGATGTCTTCAATGGGCGTGATACGATTATAGGGTTGGTTGTAATTTTTTCCATCAAAAACGTGTAAATCATAACTAATAAGCGCCCCGATTTCGGCTTCATGCCATGCCATCTGGGAAAGCGTAGGTTTGGGAAAATCGTTATTTTGAGTTCTAACTTGCGCTGTTAAACCCAAAAAAGTGAAAAGAAAAAGTAGGCTATTTTTCATTGATTCGCAGCTTATTGAAAACATTGACCAGATTTTTGGGCGTCACTTTACCCCGTCTGGATACGAAATAGATTGCCCCGTGGCTTTGAAAGTAGGGAGATGTGCATTCCGTTTTTTGAGTTCATCGGTCAATAGCTGAGCCATTTGTTTCAGCTTTGTGGGCTGGGCTTTTGCTAAGTCGTTCTGTTCGCTAATATCATCCTTCAAATTGTATAATTCTAAGGTTTGAGTTTTGTGTAAATAGACCAATTTCCAGTCACCTTGGCGCATGGCACTCCCCCACGACGTGCCTTTAAAATTTACGTTGGTCCAGTTGTTGGGATAATGCCACAGGAGGATTTTTTTGTCGTCGCGTTTGTTCTTGTTCTCCAAAAACGGCAATATATTTTTGCCATCTACGATTTGGAGGGTAGTGTATTTGGCAACGCCAGCCATACCCAAAACCGTAGGAAAGAAATCGTCAATTGACACGTACTGATTGGAAATGCTGTTTTTCTCCACCTTCGGCCCCGACACCAGCATAGGCACACGGATACCTCCCTCATACAAAGAGCCTTTACCCTGTTTTAGGGGTAGATTTTGGGTATGCACTTTCCCGCTACGTTGGTGAAGACTATACCCGCCATTGTCGGAAACAAATAAAATATAGGTATTTTTGTCCAAGTTATTTGTTTCCAGAAAATCCATAATATCGCCCAGGCTCTTGTCCATCCCTTCCACCAACGCCGAGTACCTAGCCTCCGTATCGGTCAAGCCTTGGTCAATGTATTTTTGGTAAAAACGGGCGTCTTTATCAAAAGGCAAATGAACGGCATAGTGCGACATGTACAGAAAAAAAGGTTTCTTACTAGGCTGATTTTCTTTCAGTGCGGCAATGGCTTCTTGGGTAAGGGCTTCGGTCAGAAATATGTCTTTTCCGTGGTATTTTTCTAAATCGCGTACTCCCCAAGTAGTATCGTTTGGGGTACGTCTGAAATTTTTTTCGCCCAAAAAGCTACTTGGATGGCCTGCGGCGGTACCAGCAATGTTTTTCTCAAAACCTATGGCAAGCGGATTGGCCGCTGGCGTTCCGTAAGAGGCAAAGTGTGCTTTGCCACAATGGAGCGTGAAGTAACCTGCCTGCCGCAACAATTGAGGTAACGGTGTAGCATGAACGGTCTTGGTAACACCCGCCACGGGACTCATACCGTTGTGATTCCAAGTAGGAGGGTTCAGAAGGCTGTCGGGGTAGTCGGTAGGGGTGTCTTTTTGAGTGTTGGTCCAATTCGTGACATTGTGTCGTGCTACGTTCATGCCTGTCATCAGACTTACGCGGGTTGGCGTACAAACGGGGTTGGCGTAGGCGTTGGTAAACTTCATACCGTTGCGGGCAAGTCGTTCCATGTTGGGAGTATGAAAGCGCTGATTAATGGGAGTTTTGTCTTTCCAAAAGGGCACGGAAGTATCTTGCCAACCCATATCGTCAATCAAAAAAATGATAATATTGGGTCGGTTTTGCGCCATAACGTACTGACTACCAACGGTAATTCCGAGAATTATTAATAGTCTTAACATCAATTTATCGTTTAATGTAAAGGATAAAAAACCGCCAATTCTAAACAACTTTTAGGATATAATCGCCCTTTAATGATCAACGTTTTCTGATTTTTACAAAACCTTTATTTTGAAACGACCTATTGTCTGAACTCATCACAACGTTCAGGATTGAACTTGTCCCTTTATCAATTTGGCCGGTACGATTGATGAAAAACACATTTTCCTTGCGTTTTCTTTGAATAAATTCTTGAAGCGTATTGGGGTCATTATCAAAAATGAGCTCGGCTTTTTCAACGTACATACCCGTCACGCTGACCGCGTTGGTAAAACTTACTTCGTATTGACCTGGGGCTGTGATATACTTTCCTAAATCAATACGCATGTGGCCTTTGCCGTTTACGAAGTCTTTGGTATCCCATTCTTGCACAATAGTGTACTCTTTGGCTTCTTTCTCCGACTTTGGAAGTTGGAAATCACTAACGTAATAGGCCGCCATGCTCCTAATGAGGGGAACGCCTTTGTTTTCGGTGACCTTTAACTTTATGGCCGTAAGCTCAACATCGTCGAAATAATCTATTTTTGTTACCCCTACTGAACTGCCATCTGTCAATTTTTGCCACTTGTTTTTTGTGAATCCCCACAATTCGTATTTTCTGATTCGATGACCCTGCCGGTAGTCTTCTTTCAAGATGATGTGGTTTATTTTGGTAGGTTTTGTAAGCCTCAATGCTACTTCTTTGGCGGTTTTGTTTTTCACTTCGGCCACAGGTCGGTTAAATCTGCGGCTAATTTCCGCCCCAAATTCAGCGTATCTTTTTACATCTCCTGCTGGTATCAAGCCAGTTGTGTCGGGGTTGGAGTTAAGCAATAAAGTACCACCGTGACCAACCGATTTATAATAAATTTCCATCAATTCCTCCACCGATCTACGTTTGGCTTCATTTTTGGGCGACCAAAACCAATTATGGTTATACAGAGTAACATCCGCTTCCAGTGGCGCCCAAACATCGCCGTCGGGGTCATCGTCGTATTGGGTTGCCACCCCCGACTTTAACACCTCCCCTTTGAGAGAATTCCAGACGGGATAATGCAAAATGCCGCTTTCAGTACCCGGCCAGCGGATAGTGGCATCTGAGCCTTGAAAGATGACCGCTTTGGAGGCATATTTTTGTAAAATATCGCTCACGGGGACCTTACAGGAGCCATCAAACCAAACTTCGAGCATATCGCCATAGTTTGACAAAACCTCGGTGAGTTGCTGCCTGAAAATTTTATTGTACGCTTCCTGTTTTGAAGGGTCTTTGGTGATACCCCCACTTCCGAGGCCCGCGCCCCACTTGATATCGCCAGGATAAATATAAATACCAAGGCTCAGGCCCGCTTTTTTGCAAGAATTTGCCAAGTCTTTGATGACGTCGCCTTTGCCGTTTTTCCACGGAATATTTCTGACGCAATACTCGGTGGTGTAGGTGGGCCACCAGCAAAAACTGCCCGCATGTTTGGCCACAAAAATGATTTCTTTTGCCCCCCACGACTTAGCAACGCTACACCACTGATCGGTGTCGAGTTTGGTAGGATTGATGCGGGAAATATCAAATTCGCCCGTCTCGTCGTACTCTTGGCCGAGCCAAGTAGCCACTCCGAAATGAACAAACATAATACGTCCCTGCTCTTGCCATTTGTACTGAACAGCAGAGGGTTTGGCCAATTGCTGGCCTAATAAATTTACGTATGTGAAGACACAAGCAATTAAAAATATTTTTTTCATTGGCCAAATAAATTCTTCTTATGTTTAGGGTAGTAGGGTCTGACTATTGCCTGACCCAAAAGGGGACTAAAAACTTACTTTTCAGCGTCATTTTTAATTTTTATGCTTCCATTTTTTTCAAATTCCAACTCCATAAACTCAGTGTTTTGTGAAATCACCTTTACACCTTTGTTGAATTCAATCGAATGAGTTTTAAAAGGTAGTTTCACTTTTGTTTTTCCACCTTTTTCGGCCTTTATTTCAATCCTCGAAACCCTGCCATTCGTTTTTTGGGCACTCACCAAAAATGCCCCTTCGGCCCGTAAATCCTTGAAAGAGGCCTGAAGCCATTTTTGAGGAATGGCCGGAAAAACCTCAATTTGCTGGGCATAACTTTGTAAGAGCATCTCCTGAATACCTGCGGCGTAGGCAAAATTCCCCTCCAGCGTAAAAGGCCGATACGTCATATTCGATTTGCCCGACTTGGTCTGGTCGCCGTTGAGGTGAAAGGAGTTGGTGGAACAAAAAGCCGTGGCAAAATCGGACAAGGCCGCTGCCGCTCCTTCGCCATCTTTGGCGCGGGCTTTCAGATTGCCCTCCCACGCATACGAATAGCCGCACCACCAAGCGGGGCCAACCTTGTCCAATAATTGGAGCGATTTTTTAATAATTTCTTGGTCTTTTGCACCGTTTTCCCAGCGAATTTCGCCGAGTGGATGGATGGCCATCAGATGCGAAAAATGGCGATGGGATTGGTTATATGGCAGTTCTTTTGAAAATTTAAGCTCTTGATTATCAGATAAATGATAAGCCTGAAACTGATTCATAATTTTAGAATAATGCTCGGCTTCGGTTGGTAGATTCAGTTCGAGTGCTAGTTCGTTTGCCTTCGCAAACAAAAACCGCATCAGCGCCAAATCGTAGTTGGTATTTTCTAAAAACCAAGCTGACTTTTTATTGTCATTAATTTCAGGACTCGAACTCAAAGGCAACTGACGGTAGCCATCTTTATCAATGTAAGTGATTTCTTCGAGGTGTTGAGCTACTTCCTTAAACCAAGGGTAGGCGCGTGTTTTCAGAAAATCTTTGTCCATGCTGTATCGCCAGTGTAAATAATAATGCTGCGCCAACCATGCCGATACGGTGGGCGAAAGCGAATATTGAATCCAACCGCCCATTTCCTCACCCAAAAGCGTGGTTACACCTGGCACATTGAGGCCAGTAGAACCAAAATACCATTTCGTATATTTTTTATATTGTTCTCGGTTTTGGTCAAGGTGATTAAGATAGCCCATGGCTTCTTCCAGATGATTAGCGCTGTAGGCGGGCCAATAGCTCAGTTGGGTATTCAAATCGTGGTGAAAGTCTCCCTTCCAAGGGGGAATACGCCCGTTGTCGGCCGTCCAAACCGCCTGCAATGAAATAGGGGGGGTATTGCTTCGGGCAACACTCCCAAATTTGTACAGCTCCAAATAATATTGTTTTTCCAGTACCAGATCGGGCAATGATACCGACGATTTTGCCCAAAAGTTTGTCCACCAACTCTGATGCGACTGCCATGCCGCGCTGTAACTTGACGCAGAAGCCACTATTTTTTGGGCTTCCAGTTGGGGCTTATTGGGGTAATGGGCAGAAATAGCCCACTGTCCCTCAATCATTTTAGCATTAATTTTTTTCCATTTTACATACACTTCATAATAGAATCCTCCCCATCCCTGCTGAATATAGCGATAAGACTGGCCACTTTGGGTAACTTCTCCTTGCTTATAGCCAAGCCTTGTTAAGTCGTCGCCGTCCACCGGGCCACCAATGGAATTACCGGAGCTTCCTTCGTACTTCGGAGCCAGCAATTTAACATCCAATTTATTAAGATTCTCAAATTTAAAATATCCAATATTTTGTTTGGCATGAACGAACGATGTCATTTTTACGCCATTTTCCCAAGTGATGACCGCTTCCGCCGTTTCAATATTCAGTATAGCCTGTTTAACACCGCCCCACTCTTTGACCTCAAACTCAAGGGCTGCACCCGGTATTTTGCTGGGGGCCGGCTCTCGGTCGTAGGGCTTGTCGCCTATTTTTTGTACGGCCGCGTAGTTGTCGGCAAGGACCTGTTCTTTGACCCACTTATAGTTAAAGCTGGGAGTATGCAGTTCCTGCATGGGGCGCATATCCCATAGCTCGGCGTGGTCGAGGGAAAAACGAAGCTTATCTTCTTTTTGCCAAATCAGTTCGCCAATAAGGCCATTACCGAGAGGCAGACCTTCGTCCCATCGAACAGGTATTTTTTCAGATTGAAGCCCTATCCGGTTGCGTCGGATTTGGCCAAATGAGCTAAAAAACAGAAGTATTTGCAGTGAGATGAGTATAATTAACTTGATCATGTTGTTCCGTTGGTGATATAGTGGGTAGTGGATTTGGTATACCAAAGACAAAATCCGTCGTGGTGTTCCGTAATGATATTGATCGTTGATAGGAAACCGATGGCAAGCGGCAGGACAAATGAGTAAGGCAGGTTAAATACAGCCCTCCATAAGAGTAGGGTTATTTACTTAATTTCCAAAATATTACAGTAAAAAAGAGCCTAAAAAGCGTTGGTGTTTCTTCCAAAATCAGAAACGCCAACGCTCATTTCAACTGACATGCACGCTGTTAATAGCCCGCATTTTGTACCAAATTTTTGTTTCTATCCAATTCGTTTTGGGGGAAAGGAAGCACATTATTTTTCTCACCAAAAGATAGCGTTACGCCTGCGGGATTTTTGACATTAGCTAATTTTGCTGCCATTACGCCCCAACGTTTCAAGTCAAAATAGCGATGTCCTTCCAGTGCTAGCTCAATGCGTCTTTCGTGACGGATAAATTCTCTCAGCAAGTCTTTGGAGTTGTATTTGGTTCTATCCACGGCAGGGAGATTTACACCGGTGCGGGTCCGTATTTTATCAAGGGCATCGTAAATGGTGGCATCTGGTCCTGAAACTTCATTTTTAGCTTCTGCATAAGCCAACAGCACTTCGGCATAGCGAGTATGGACTACGTTCATGTCAGTAACCACAATTTTAGATCTATCCCAAGGCAATTTAGACGTATCCATGTATTTCTTTTGATTAAAACCCGTAAGCAATGGATCTGTAACGGCGAAGGTAGAACCATCGGGGTTTTTGTACGAATCGCCAGGTACTAAAATCGTCATCTTTAGCCTTGGATCCCTGTTGTTGTAAGGGTTGGCAGCATCGTAGCCCGAGCCAGCCTCGGTAATTGGTTTGCCATTGGCCATTTCATAGTCATCTACGAGATTACGATAAGGGGCAATGGCTCCGTACCAACCAAGCTCTACGAGCATTCCTTCTCCCCCCTGTGGATTGTTTGGGGCAAGAAATTTGGTAGAAAAAATAATTTCGGGGTTATTCTGCTGCGTTGTCGTTAGAAAAAGATTGGCGTATCCACCCTGATAGATTGAAAATTTGCCAGAATCAATAATGTCTTTGGTGATTGCCGCCGCATCTGCCCAGTTTTGTTGATACATCCTGACTCGGGCTTTTAACATTTGGGCGGCCGCCTTCACCGCCCGACCTGCGTAAGCCGTGGCGGGTAATTTTGAGATGGCAAAATCCAATTCTTCCACCACAAAGGCCAGCACCTCTGCCTTGGGGGTTTTGGCTATTTTGGCTTCTTCAGCGGTTTTTGGGGCTGTTTTATAGACCACTACATCGCCAAAAAACTGAACCAAGTCAAAATAATACATGGCCCGAATAAAACGTACTTCAGCCTTGTACAGGTCTTTATTTGCTTGCGATACGGCCGCTACGCCATCAATGTTGTCCAGAAAATAATTACACTGGGCAATTCCCGAATAAGGCACATTGTACAAAGCTGCATTGACATTATTGGCATTGATAACGCCAATGGTGTAGTTTCCGAAGCCGAAAAAAGTATGTCGGTCTAAGGCATTGTCAGAATAGGCATCTAAAAAAGGCTTGCGGGCACCATAAAAGTTATTTTGCAATGTTCGATATACGGCAGTAAGCGACATCTGCACATCCGTTTCTGTTTTCCAGAAAGTAGGGCCCGAAATAGCATTAAGCGGATTTTTATCCAAGAAGTCTTTATCGCAGGAAGTATGGGTAGTGAGTACCATTATTGCCAGCAATGCAGAAGCTATGTAATTATTTTTGAATTTCATTTTTGTAACAGTTTAGTAAAAGTGAATTTGACTCCTGTTTTTAGAACTTAATGCTTAGACCGGCGGTGTAGATTTTCAACTGTGGGAATTGGGCAAATCTACCAGAGCCAGCGCGTTCGGGGTCATTTCCTTCGTATTTCGTCCAAGTGATTAGGTTATCACCTGATAGATAAACAGTTAAACCCTTAGATTTAATTTTACTTAAAATTTGCTCGTTGAGGGTATAAGAAAGGTAAAGGTTCTTTAGACGCAAATACGACGCATCCTGAAGAAAATAAGTTGAAGTATAGCCAGCTACCCCCGGATAACCAGTCAAGTAAACCGCGGGGACGGTATTGCTTGGATTGGTAGGCGACCACGCATTGAGAAATTTAACCGGCGGTGCCGAACCTTGCTGGAAAGGCTCATATCCCCAACCCGACACTTGGGTATTTATTCCCTGAACACCTTGGAAAAATGCGCTCAAATTAAAACCTTTCCAACCTGCATTTAGATTAAAGGAGTAGTTGTAATTGGGAAATCTACTTATGCGAACTCGATCTTCTGGCCCTACGGTACCGTTTCCATCTATATCTCTTATTTTCAAATCTCCGGGTTTCAGCGTTCCAGACTGAGGTTGCTTTGGAGAGTTATTGATCTCTTCTTGGCTTTGAAAAACACCTACCCATTCATGCATAAAGAAATTGTTGTAAGGTTGGCCTACTTCGATCGTTCCCAAGGTGGGAGCAAGGACTTTAGTCACTTGATTTCTATATCGGTGAAAAATCACCCCTGCACCGTAATTGAAATCACCGAAACGTTTTCTGTGTCTAAGTTCAATTTCAATCCCTTTGTTTTCCATAGCTCCAGCATTGACAATAGGGGCCGCCAAACCGACGCTGTTGGGCAAATCGGAGCGTTGAGAAAGAATATCGGTGGTATTACGCTTATACCAATCTATTGTAGCGCCAAACAGCCCTTTGAAAATATCGATGTCCAAGCCAAAATCCAGCATTGAAGTTTTTTCCCATCTCAAATCTTTGGTCACCAATCGCGTAACGGCTGCGCCAGAACTAAGCCCACTGAAGGGATAAGCCGTAAGACTTAGTACATCCTGATAGGGATAATTTCCAATCTCTTGATTACCCAGTGTACCATACGAAGCTCTCAATTTTAAATTATCCACCCAAGACAGCGAATTTTTGATGAATCCTTCTTCAGATATTCTCCAAGCGGCTGACCCGCCACCGAATGTACCAAAACGATAATCGGGGGCCACACGCGATGAACCATCACGGCGAATATTACCTTCCAGAAAATACTTGCCTTTGTAGTCATAACTAACCCGCCCAAATAACGATTGCAAAGCCCATTCGGAAGCCCCGCCGCCAGTCGATTGATTGACCGCCCCGCTACCATCCAAAACCATAATGCTTGTATTGGGGAAATCAAATCTATCACCCCTTATATTCTCCGTAAAATTATTTTGCTGCTCATAGCCAGCCAAAACCCCCAAATTATGGTCTGTACCGATTTGTTTTGTGTAATTTAAGGTACTGAAAAACGTCTTGGTGATGCTTCGGCCTTCATTTTGCTGAAGTCCAAAAAAGGTAGGATTGCCGTTGGCTACCTGCACATAGTTGCCCGCCGCATCGGGCTGATAAGCGTACGACGGTGAGCCATACTGTCGGTTTTTGTATTGGTCATTAAAGAAAGTAAACCCTGCTTTATTTAGCCATTTCAGCCCTTTCAAAATCTCAACTTCGGCAAATGCCTGCGCATTCACGTTGTATGTCTTTGTAAATTGTCCGCCCGTAGCATACACCTCTTCTACACTTCGATTGACTGCTCCATTGGTCGCAAAATCTCTATTAGTGACCCGCCCGCTGCCATCTGGCAAGAAGGGAGCGTACGTGGGGGCAGTAGCATAGGCCAACAAAAGAAGGTTGTCGTTGGTAAGCCACGGTGCTTTGGCATCCTGAAACGAAAGGTTGATGTTGGTGCCCACTTTAACTCTTTTATGAATCTGACTCGAAAAGTCGAACAGTCCGTTATAACGCTTGTATTTATACCCTTTTGTGATTGCATCTTGGTCTAAATAGTTGAACGAGATATTGTACAAGGTTTTTTCGTTGCCTCCACTAAAACCTAAGTGGTGATTTACGATAGGACCTTTGTCAAGTACATAATCCAGCCAATTGAAATTGGGATATTGCTCACTATTAGGGTTGTTTTTGTACAAATCAATTTGTGCCTGCGTGTACTGTGGAGCTTGACCGCTCCGAGCCCTAGCCGAGTTGTACATTTCCATATACATAGGAGAATTTGTAATGAGCTGAGGCACTCTTGTAGCCTCACTTATACCATAGCTTGCCGAATATTCTATTTCAGATTTACCCGCTTTCCCTTTTTTGGTCGTAATCAAAACCACCCCATTGGCCGCTCGCGCACCGTAGATTGATGCAGAGGCTGCATCTTTCAATACGGTAACGCTCTCAATATCTTGAGGAGAAAGATTATTGATTGTTCCGATAATACCATCTACAAGGATTAGCGGGGCGTTTGAGGCTCCAAACGAACCAAACCCCCTAAGTTGAAAAGAGGCATTGTCGCGGCCAGGTTCACCAGTAGATTGAATTACATCCAATCCCGCCACCCTTCCCTGCAGAAGGTTCTGTACGTTTGGAACAGGCCGTTCAGTGAGCACTTTGCCCGATACCGTCGAAACCGAACCCGACAAATTGGCTTTTTGCTGAACACCATAGCCCACCACAACCACCTCAGAAAGTGATTCGGCCGCTGGGACTAAATTGACATCTATGGTAGTTTTACTACCCACCAACACCTCCTGCGCGGTGTAACCAATATAGCTAAATACCAACGTAGACCCACTAGAAGATTGAACGCTGTATTTTCCATTTACGTCTGTAATGGTTCCTACGGCAGTACCCTTTATCTGAACGCTGGCTCCAGGCAATGGAGCACCTCCTGAGTCAAATACAGTGCCTGAAACCAGGCGATTTTGGGCAAATAACCCTTGACCTCCTGTCAATAGCCAAAGGCTTATGAACAAGAATAACGTTTTTGTACCTGCTGATTTAGCCGTACTTCTGAGCCCGCCGTTTGAATCGCCGAGAGGGGTATATAAACCCCCGTCTGACGTAGAATTAAACCAGTAAAGACATTTCATGGATTAGACAAGGTTAATAAAGGTTAATTTTGTACAGATATTATTCTTTGCATAGTATAAAAAAAATATTTAATAATTATATTATGCACATTATAACCGCAAAACAAGGCTTTTAGGACCGAAAAAGCCTACAATGGGTTGATATGTTTATGTACTATATTTGCATAACTGAAAATTCTCTCAAAAACATGAAGCCTACTTTCGCACTTTTGCCCGACTTTGCCACTTCTCAAACTCTTTTTGTGGCGAAAGAAATCATACGCCCGGCATTTGCTACCGATTTTCATTTTCATGATGAATGCCAGTTGGTATATATCAGATCTGGGGCAGGAACACGCATCATCGGGGGGTCTATCGAACATTTTGAAGCAGGAGATTTGACTTTTGTGGGACCACGGGTACCGCATGTTTGGTATTCAAAGCCTAAATTAGAAGATAGTGAAAACCCAGATGTTTCGGTCGCACTTTATATCAACCCTGTTAAGGTCGTAGAACACTTAAAACCTTTTATAGATACTCAAACAGTAAAATCTTTCTTTCAACAGTCTACCAGAGGGATAAGTATTATAGGGACAAAAAAAGAAGCAATGACAAGCCTTCTGCAAAATATGATTCACCAAAAAAATGTATCCTTGTTGGCTTCTTTTATTCAAATTCTCGACTTGCTGTTAGATTCCGAAGAGCTGGTGTGGTTAAACGGCGCCTCCTTAATGTCGGCCTATTCCAACGACGCGCAGGGGCGGGTAGCACAATTAATGGGCTTTATCCAGCAAAATTTTCGGACTGAGATTACCCTAGAAAAAGCAGCTTCGGTAACAGGCTTGCAGCTTCACTCCTTTTGTCGGTTTTTTAAGTCGCTTACTCACCGTACTTTTTCTGATTTTATTAATGAAGTAAGAGTGGGCTTTGCCTGTCAGCTTTTACAACATTCAGACATACCCATTACGCAAGTAGCCTTTGAAAGTGGTTACAGCAACATCTCTTATTTCAACCGTTCGTTCAGGAAAATACACCGAATTACGCCAAGGGAGTATCGGGCTCAAATGAGTAATTTACCTTAAGTTACCAAAAGCACGGTCATCACCATTACGCAGCAATTACGCTTGATACCAAATTGATTATCCGAAATTCTTCTATCAATTTAAAGGCGTAAAGGCAACTTTATTTTACAGAATTAGGTTAAAAATTCAGGTATACAACCATATTGAAACACGGATCACATAGCTTAGATCGCTTTGAAAACGACCACCAACGACCCCTACGCCGCGTTGCGGTATCCCGAATTCGTCCGATTGATTTCAGCCAACAGCATGATTACCGCGGCCATCATGATTCAGGAGGTAGTTATTGGCTACGAACTTTACAAGCTCACCCATGACCCGCTTTCGCTGGGTTTTATCGGTTTGGCCGAAGCGCTCCCTTACATCTCAATTGCCTTATTTGGAGGACATTACGCCGACCGAAAAGACAAGCGTACCATCATGCAAATCAGTCAAAGCGTAATACTTTGCTGCTCATTGGCGTTGATTTGGGTGATGTATCCAGCGCACCGTGCGGAGTACTCGACCACGTCTTTGCTCCTAACTGTCTACGGAATTTTGGCCGCCATTGGTTTTGCCAAAGGATTTTATTCTCCCGCTTCCTCTTCCATGAAGGCTTTTTTGACCCCGCGCGAGGTGTATTCCAACGCAGCCACTTGGAGCAGTACGTTTTGGCAAACGGGCGCTATTGCTGGGCCAGGCATTGCTGGATTTTTGTACGCGTACATTGGCTTGACCAACACGCTGTGGGTAGTGGTGGCGCTGTTTATCGTTAGCCAAATCTTGTTAGCTTTAATCAAGAAAAAGCCGATTCCCGAAGTGACAGGCCCCGAAGTAAACGTGTGGCAAAGCATCAAAGAAGGCATCAAGTTTGTATACGAAAAAAAGATTCTGTTTTATGCCACCTCGCTCGATTTGGCGGCGGTGCTTTTTGGCGGGGTGATTGCCATTTTACCCGTTTTTGCCGAAGATATTCTGAAAGTAGGTGCCGAAGGACTCGGTATCATGC
>JAIXPV010000354.1 GCA_027486105.1 Runella sp.
GCAACGTTGGCAGAGGTATTATTTTCAGGAACGACTCGAATCCGATAGCCGGTTCCAACGGTCGCTGAAAGTGGGATGGTGACTTTGATGGGACTTTGGCTACCCGAACCGATAAGCGTTGGTGCGGAGAAATCACCGTCTTTATTGGACAATTGAGCAACGTAATTCACCGCAGTTTCAAATTGCCCCACCTGCACAAAAGGCACATCCAAAGGCGTTCCGTTGCACACAGTTGCTGTAGTGGGCAAAGTTGTTTCGATACGCGGTAGTACCACTACCTGGGCATTGCCAGTGGCAGAACCGTCGCCGCAGGCATTTGTAAGGGCCGAGAAAGAATACACCGTGGTTTTCAATGGATTAACCGTCAGCAACAACGGATTGACGGAGGTAGTACCGCCCGTATTGTCAGAAAGACGATAAGTCCACGGGGCAGAACCTGAGAAGGTCAGCGTGAGATTCGCGGTTTTTCCAGCGTCAATGGTTGCATCTCCCTTTAGCGTGGCGGTTGCTTTTTGGCGCACGCTAAACGCCGCCGAAGGGGTATAATCAAACCCCTGCGTATTGGCAACCACCCTTATTTTATAACCTTCTCCTGCCGAAATATCTGCAGGAATATTGACGGTGAGTGATGTTCCGCTGCCACTACCCAAGGCAATTGGTTTCTCAAAACCTCCCATTGCATTCGACAGCTGCACGGTATAGATCCATTTGGCGGCGTCGGTATTGGTGACCGAAAAGGGCACCGTCAATCGCTCCCCGCTGCAAACGGTTTTAAGGGGTTCGGTCATAATTTTGGGGCGCGGAAATACCTCAATTTTGAAACGGTCTTCCAAACACCCAAGGCTATCGCGTACAATGATGGTCGTATCATTCAGCAGTGTCAGCTCTTTGATTGCTTTACGACTGCCATCTGGCCAGAAATAGCTCCCTTTCCACGATGGTGTCAGTTTCACTACTTCACCGTGTCGGGCTTTCAACTCGGTATTTTTATTTACATTTTTATAGATAGTAAATTGGTCATGAACAACTTGGTCAGCTCCTAACCAATTAAATTCCAGACGATTGTCTTCTACATCGATGTACGCTGACCCGCCAACCGTCGCATTTTTAAAAGGCATAGCGGGGTGAGGTATGCCATTGAAACCATTGTTTTGGCCCGAAGAACCCACAACCGCGTAGATGACCCCTTCTGTAGCGGGATTTTTGATATAAGCGCAAGAATTAGGCGACCCATCATACCTACCCGACGACGTATTGATGACGTGCCTGCTGGCATCAAATGTGCTCGAATGCTCGGTGTGCCCCCGCATTAGTTTTGACCGTTCGTATAAATGACTATGCCCACTCAAGACCAAATCAACCTTGTACCGCTCTAAAATGGGCGTCAGGTTTTTGTGAATTTGGACAAGTTCAGCTTCGGCATCTGAGTCGTGCGAATTTTTTGTATACGGAGGGTGGTGAAACATCACAATCGTCCACGGCTGTTTGTTGGCGGCTAAATCTTTTTTCAACCACGCCACCTGCGAGCCGAGCGTATCGTAGAGTCGGTATTTTCCTTCTTCAATGCCATAAGAGTCCAGACCCACAAAATGAACATTGGCGTAATCGAATGAATAATACATCTTAGTCCCCGAGGGCACCCCTCCAGCTTCTCCATTTTGAGCGAAAGAAAAAATGTTAAAAAACGCGACTTCGCGCTTGGTTTGATCTCCTGAATAATACTCATGGTTGCCCGGAATAGCCCACAGCACGTTGTTTTTCAGAAAGTGATTTTGATAGATATTGAAGAAATTATTCTGGTATTCGTCTTCGGTTCCTGTCCCATAGGCGTTATCACCTAAAAGTAGCACCAAATCCGTGGCTCGGTTATTTTTTTTAATGAAGTTCATGTACGAATCACGCACCCTGAGCTGATTGGGTGTACCGCTGCCCATATCGCCCATGGTCCAAATACGTATTTTTTGTTTACTACCAGCGGGGGCCGCCGTTTTGAAATAGTAATCATTGCCACTTCCCTGCACGCCGCTGGTGGTACCTACCGAATAGAAATAAACCGTATTAGACTGCAAATCAGAAAGTTTCACTTCATGCTCAGTACTAACGGCTTCATCCACAGCGGTGCGATTTAGCTGATCGGCAGCAAGTCCAAAACTAACTTTACTGTTGGCAGGAACATCAGTTCGCCAGCGTATTACGATACTCGTGGGAGTTCCCAGTTGGAGATAAGGCCCACGCACGATTTTCTGACCCCAAATTTCTGTTGCCCCCACGGTCACAAGAACTGCGATAAGAAAAATTTTATACAACGAATACATCATAAAGTAGGATTGGCATGAAAGTGTAAACAAAAATGCACATTTTTTCACTAATTTGGTCTCCCAATTCTCAACCCTTTTTTTTCATGAAAACAATCAAAATGGCCTTTGGCCTTTACGTGCTATTATTCCTCTGTATTTCAGCTTGCAAGACCTCCCCCGAACAAACCAAAGTTTTTACCCAAGCTGATTTTCCAGCACCTCCCAAAGCGCCCAAAAAACCTCAAATATTTAGCAATCACGGCTACCAACGCTCCGACGATTATTTCTGGCTCAAAGACAAATCCAACCCCGAAACAATCGCCTATCTAAAGGCTGAAAATACCTATGCCGACACCGTAATGGCCAGCACAAAAGGGTTGCAAAAAACGCTTTTTGAGGAAATGAAAGAGCGTATCAAAGAAGAAGACCAATCTGTGCCGTCTCTTGACAACGGCTACTACTATTATTCTCGCCAAGAAAAAGGGAAACAATACAGCATCAATTGCCGCAAAAAAGGAAGTTTAGATGCTCCTGAAGAAGTTATTTTAGACCAAAACAAAATGGCAGAAGGTAAACCTGCTTTCATTTTTGGCGGTTTTGAAATAAGCGATGACAACAACATAATGGCGTACGTGAGCAATACCACTGGCTCCTATGCTGAGTATGAACTGAAATTTAAAGACCTCCGCACGGGGAAAGACTTGCCCGACAAAATAGCCCGCATGGCTGGCGGTATCACTTGGGCGGCCGATAATAAGACGGTTTTTTATAACGTTCCCAATGCAGCATTACGCTCACACCGCATTTATAAACACGTGTTGGGCAACCCAAGCGACGCCTTGGTATATGAAGAAAAAGACGAATTGTTTAACGCCTACGTGGGTCGTTCCAAAACGAAAAAAATGATTGCTATTTACGCCACGAGTTTTACAAGCTCTGAGGCCTACCTGCTACCCGCCGACCGCCCCAACGATGCATTCAAATCATTTTTACCCCGTCAGAAAGATATTCAGTACGGAATTGATGATTATCCAGATCGTTATTTCATCACTTGGAAAGACCCCCAAAACAAAAACCAAAAGGTGTATGAAGCTCCCAAACAGGGCTATGAAGACCGCTCCAAATGGAAAGAAATCATCGCTCACGACCCGCAGGGCAAGATTGAAGGAATCGAAGTTTTTGAAAAATACATGGTCGTCACTAAGCGCGTCAACGGATTATTAGAAATGAATGTCCGGGAAATCGCAAGCGGAGCTACCAAAACGGTCAATTTCCCCGAACCCGTCTATACATCCTACTCCAACGGCACGCCCGAGTTTACTTCCACTAAATTTCGTTATTCATACACCTCCCTCAACCGC
>JAIXPV010000463.1 GCA_027486105.1 Runella sp.
AAACAACAACAGAAACCTGTTTTGTCAACTATTTTAGAAAACGACCCAAAGTTTATCTCTAAAATACCTGAGAAATTACGTGCGAAAGCAATGGATTACGCTCCTTATGTGGAAGAGACCGATAGCACTACTGCTGCTACAGGTTCGGCCGCTGCGGCAACTTCTTCTTTGCGTTAATTGAAAATTTACAACTTTAAACTCTCAAAAAAATGTCAGTAGTAGAGGCCAATTTGGAACACGATGTTCACGCCCATGATGAGCATGAACATCATGAAGAATTAAACTTCTGGCGCAAGTATATCTTCTCAGAAGACCACAAAGTAATTGCCAAACAATACATGATTACCGGTATTTTTTGGGCAATTATTGGAGCAGCAATGTCGGTTGTTTTTCGTATTCAATTAGGTTTTCCTGGGGCGGATATCAGCTGGATGAAACCTTTTCTTGGAAAATGGATTACCGAGACTGGTGCGTTAGACCCTAACTTTTACCTTGCTTTGGTTACGATGCACGGTACCATCATGGTATTTTTTGTACTAACTGCAGGTTTGAGTGGTACATTTAGTAACTTCTTGATTCCATTACAGGTTGGTGCGCGCGACATGGCGTCGGGTTTCTTAAACATGTTATCGTTTTGGTTCTTTTTTGTATCAAGCGTATTAATGTTTGTATCTATCTTTTTGGAAACAGGACCTGCGGCAGGTGGATGGGTTGTTTACCCTCCTTTGAGTGCCTTACCGCAAGCACACATGGGTTCAGAAATGGGTATGACGTTGTGGTTGCTTAGTATGGCAATCTTCATTATGTCCTCTCTTTTGGGTAGCTTAAATTACGTAACAACTATCATTAACCTCCGTACTCGTGGTATGACGTTCACACGTCTTCCATTAACTATCTGGGCGTTTATGATTACCGCGATTTTAGGAATTATCTCGTTCCCTGTATTGTTGTCGGCAGCATTACTTTTGATTTTTGACCGTCACTTTGGCACAAGTTTCTATCTTTCAGAAATCTATATCAACGGAGAAGCATTGCCAAACGTGGGTGGTAGCCCAATCTTGTTCCAACACTTGTTTTGGTTCTTAGGTCACCCTGAAGTGTACATCGTATTGCTTCCTGCATTAGGAATTACTTCTGAAATTATTGCTACCAATTCACGTAAACCAATTTTCGGTTATCGTGCCATGATTGCCTCTTTGATGGCTATTGCATTCCTTGCCTTTATTGTGTGGGCTCACCACATGTTTGTGACGGGAATGAACCCATTCCTAGGTTCAATCTTTATGTTCTTGACGCTTATCATTGCCGTTCCTTCGGCGGTAAAAGCCTTTAACTACATCACGACGCTATGGCGCGGTAATATTGTGTTTACCCCAGCAATGCTATTTTCTATTGGTTTGGTGTCGTTGTTTGTATCTGGTGGATTAACGGGGATTATCTTGGGTAACTCTGCGTTGGATATTCAGTTGCACGATACGTATTTTGTAGTGGCTCACTTCCACATTGTAATGGGTGCTGCCTCGGCATTTGGATTCTTTGCGGGTATCTATCACTGGTATCCAAAGATGTTTGGCCGAATGATGAACAGTACTTTGGGACAGCTTCACTTCTGGTTAACGTTTGCGGGAGTATATTTGGTATTCTTCCCAATGCACTACATTGGTATCGCAGGATTCCCACGTCGTTATTATCAATTTACCAGTTTTGACTTTGGTAAGTCTTTTACCGACCTCAACATGTTTGTGAGTATCGCTGCCATCTTTACTTTCTTTGCGCAGTTTGTATTCCTTTGGAACTTCTTCTACAGCATGTTTAAGGGGAAAGTAGCTCCGATGAACCCATGGAAATCAACAACTCTTGAATGGACTACGCCAGTGAATGTAGGACATGGTAACTGGGTTGGTGAAATTCCTGCCGTATATCGTTGGCCTTATGATTATAGCAAACCAGGTTCAGATGTTGATTTTATTCCGCAAAATGTACCTCATTCTCAAACACCAGAATCTAATTTTCCACATGAGAATGAATACATAGCGCAGGAAAAAGAAATTGAGGCTCAAAACTACAATGACCAATTCCAGGTTCATTGATCAAAATAATAGCAATCGCCTATTTCGGAGGCTAGCACTTCTCACAGTTATCGTTGTATATATATTAATACTTATCGGCGGAATTGTTAGAAGTACTGGCTCTGGAATGGGGTGTCCCGATTGGCCAAAATGTTTTGGAAGTTGGGTGCCTCCTACAGATGTATCCCAACTTCCTCCAAATTACCAAGAGGTTTACGGTGCTAAGCTCAAAGGTGAAGTAGAGTTCAACGCTACGAAGACTTGGATTGAGTACCTTAATCGTTTATTTGGGGCTTTTACGGGAGTCCTTGTTTTTGGAACACTGCTCGCATCTATTCCCTTCTTAAAAAGAGACCGCCCTATTTTTTACATGAGCTTGACAGCGTTCTTGCTGACAGGTTTCCAGGGTTGGTTAGGTTCTAAAGTAGTATCTGCTGAACTTTCACCGTTCATCGTCACATTGCATATGCTTTTGGCAATTGTCATAGTATTTGTATTGTTGTATGTAATGGCAAGGTCGTATGTAGGGAAAGTGGAATTGGAAAAAGTAGAAAATAAACCATTGATCAACAAGTGGCTGAAATGGACAATTGGCCTCTCATTGCTTCAAGTGTTGATTGGTACACAAGTAAGGGAGGCAATGGATGATGTAATTGTGAACCTTGGCAATGAGGGACGCAGTAAGTGGGTAGAAAACCTAGGGATTTCTTTTTACATTCATAGGTCTTATTCGATTATTATTTTGGTTTTACACGTTGGTTTAGTTTATTTATTATCTAAGTATTCACAAACCAAAGGGCTTGTTTCAAAGTTGTCGAATGCACTTCTTGCAATAATTATTATTGAGATTGTAACAGGGATTATTTTGGCTTATTTGAGTGTACCCGCTGTTGCACAGCCAATCCACCTAACACTGGCAACGGTAGCCGTTGGAATGCAGTTTGTGGCGTGGCTATTAATTAATGCTGAAAGTGTGTTTACTCAAAAATCGGTTTTCAGAGCCGAAAATATAAACGTTTGAAATGTCAATCACCTTAGATATACTCTTTTTTAAACTACGTGCCTATCTGGAACTTATGAAGTTGCGGTTGGCGTGGTTGGTTGCTTTTTCGGGGGCTTTTGGATACAGCTTAGGTATCGATAAAGTGGAATGGTTACCTCTAACCATTTTTTTGTTTGCCGCCTTTTGCATCACTGGGGCGGCCAATATCATCAATCAGATTATCGAAATTGATTTAGATAAATTGATGAAACGTACGCAGAACCGCCCGCTTCCGAGTGGGCGTGTGGGCGTACAGGAGGCCGTTTGGTTAGCAATCGTCTTATTTGTAGTATCGACGGTCCTCTTTTTTGTGGAGTTCAATCTGCGTGCTTGTACGTTAGCGGTACTATCCACGATTCTTTATGGCTTTGTCTATACACCGTTAAAGAGGGTTGGTCCGATTGCTGTATTTGTGGGTGCAATACCAGGAGCATTTCCTCCCATGATTGGCTGGGTGGCAGCAACAAACCAGTTTGGTCTTGAGCCAGGTATACTTTTTGCCATTCAATTCATTTGGCAGTTTCCTCATTTTTGGGCAATTGCTTGGGTTTTAGATGAAGATTATAAAAAAGCGGGTTTTCGTTTATTGCCGTCTAAAGGTGGCAAAGATCTAAGTACGGCGATTCAAATAATGATTTATACATTGTTCTTATTGCCCGTAGGATGGTTACCTTACGAATTGGGAATGACAGGAATTAATTCAGCATTGGTGGCAATGCTGTTTGGGGTCTTATTTCTGGCTCAAACATTCCATTTAATGCGTAAGTGCTCAGATAAGACGGCTTTACAATTAATGTTTGGTTCATTTATTTATTTGCCAATAGTACAAATAGCTTATCTATTGGATAAAATTTAATTCAGAACATGGCTGAGGTAGAAAAAATAAGAATCGAGGAAGCTCCTGAGACGTTGGCAATGGACCCCAAGAAGTTTATACTTTGGGGGTTTATCGTTACAATTATCATGTTGTTTGCTTCCCAAACCAGCGCGTACTTGGTTCGACGGGCTGAAGGAAACTGGGTAGAGTTTCAAATACCACAAATCTTTTGGTATAGCACCGTAGTCCTTGTTATCAGTAGTGTTGCAATGCACTGGGCGTACTTAGCTGCAAAAAAAGATAATTTCAATACACTCAAAATAGCAATTTCTATTACTTTTGTGCTCGGAATGGCATTTTTGGTGATGCAGTTTCTGGGCTGGAAAGACTTGGTTGCGCAAAATGTATACTTTGTCGGGAACCCATCAGGCTCATTCTTTTACGTGTTTACATTGTTACATGGTATTCACTTAATCACGGGTCTTATGGTTCTTTGTGTTACTTTTATTTCGTCAATGAGATTAAAAGTACACGCTAAAAACCTCCGTCGAATAGAAATTTGCACCACATATTGGCATTTTCTTGACATTCTCTGGATTTATTTATTTGTTTTCCTTTTGTATTTTCGTTAGAACAAGAGTCTTAATTAAAACTTGCAATATTTAATAGAATAACGATGGCTGCTACTGCACAACCGAATGTTAAAAATGTATGGCTGGGGGGAGTTGAACCCATGAAAGCCAGCTACGGGAAGTTGATGATGTGGTTCTTTTTAGTTTCGGACACATTTACTTTCTCGGCTTTGCTGGTTTCTTATGGTTTGGTTCGCTATAGTTACCCTGCCTATGCAGGTAAAGTTGTTGATTTTGTTTCCTCGCCTACCTATTGGCCGATTCCAGAAAAGGTTTTTGATGCACTACCCTTTTTGCATGGTTTACATGCACCACTTGTGTTTGTGGGTATAATGACCTTTATCTTGATTTTTAGTTCGGTAACCATGGTATTGGCGGTAGAAGCAGGCCATCGCAATGACAGAGCTACCGTAGAAAAATACATGCTTTGGACACTGCTGGGCGGTGCTACTTTTTTAGGTTGTCAAGCATGGGAGTGGACCCACTTTATCCACGGAACAGAAGGTGGAACGGTTATTAAAGAACTCGTTGATGGCTCATGGGTTTCCAAAACTATATTTGGTGCTAATCTTACCGAAAATCAGTACGGTCCTCCCGCATTTGCTGACTTCTTTTTCTTCATCACAGGTTTTCACGGAACTCACGTATTTTCGGGCGTTGTATTAAACTTCTTAGTTTTCTACCGTACTGCAACGGGGACCTACGAGCGTAGAGGACATTATGAAATGGTTGAGAAAGTAGGTTTGTACTGGCACTTTGTGGATTTGGTATGGGTATTTGTATTTACATTCTTTTACCTTGTATAATTAATTCATCATTGTTAAATACAACAAAGTATTAAACATATAACCTGGTTTAATGCTGCCCTTCCTAACGTTTAACTTAAAATTAAAAAGATATGGCACACGTACACGAACACGAAGTTGATGAAAACGCAGGTGCAGAGCAAAGAAAAGCAATTTGGCGTACCTTTTGGATTCTTTTAATCCTGACTGCAGTTGAGTTTTTAATCGCTTTTACGCTGGAAGCAGGGGCACTCAAAACGGCAATATTCGTTGGAATGACCATTGTGAAAGCTTTTTATATCGTGGGTGAATTTATGCACTTAAAGCATGAAGTAAAATCTCTCATTTGGGCAATTTTAATTCCTTGTATTTTTGTCGTTTGGTTGTTGATTGCCTTGATGCGTGAGGGAGGTTCTATTTTTGACTTACGTTAATTTTCTAAGTGAGTTGAATGGTATCTTACCCACTCAATTCTGAGTAAAAGAGTATTTTATACTATGAAAAGATACCTGAAAGCCGGCTTGCTAACCCTAGTGTTGGTGTTGCCGGCTTTAATCGTTTTATTTTTACACGGTTTTGCCGAAAACCACTTTACATTGCCCTACCTTCAACCTCTCGTTGACTCAACTGGAAAGGTTGTAATGAATGGGAAGGATACGGTTTTTTATCAAGTTCCAACTGCCGCCAAAAAAAATATTAAAGTTGTAGCATTTTTTGGTGAAAACCCCTCTAATCAGCTAATTCAACAGTTTTCAAGGGTTGAAAAATTAGCTTCGGATGAGGTAAAAGTAGAGGCCTTAAAAGGTGAGAATGTTGAAAAAGACGCAACGGAAATCTATAAAGTCAAGCCGTTAATAAAAGCAAAGTCTGCTGAAAACATTCTCTATAACGAACAGTTTATATTGATAGACAAAGAAGGATATACTAGAGGGATCTATAACGGTACTGACCCCGAAGATGTAGACCGTTTATTGGCAGAACTCAAAATCCTGATTGATATTTACAATAAAGGCAAAGACTAACCTGATAATGGCAACACTTGAATTACCCAAAGACCGAAAATTTAATAAAGTAATAAACATTGTGGCGGTAGCTATTCCGCTTGTTGTAGCTATTTTGCTTAATCCTCGAATTCCTAAAGTTGAACTTGGGGAGTGGAGTAAGGTCTTACCGCACGTTAATGGTATTATTAATACTTTAACGTCGCTTTCATTGTTGGCAGGGTATTACTATATTAAGAAAAAGAACATTGCAGCGCACCGCCGAATGATGACTGTTTCTTTCTGCCTAGGCGCTTTGTTTTTGGTCAGTTACGTTTTGTACCATTTGTCCAACGAATCTACTCCGTTTGGAGGTGAGGGCCTGATAAGACCTATTTATTATTTTCTGTTAATAACGCACATAACGTTATCAATTGGTGTTGTCTGGTTTGTGCTGAGGGCTATTTATTTTGCATTGAGCAATCAGATTGACCTTCACAAAAAAGCGGTGAAATGGGCGTTCCCAATTTGGTTGTACGTGAGTATTACAGGGGTGATTGTCTATTTAATGATTAGTCCTTACTATAATTAAAGATTAGTATGAAAAAGGTAATAAGCTTGGTAGTGATTGTTTTGTTGGCGATTGTTTTCTCTGAAAGTGCAATGGCACAATGTGCGATGTGCAAAGGAGCCGTTGAAACCAATATGAGCACGGGCCGAAATGTAATCGGAAACGGTATCAACGCAGGGATTGCTTATTTATTTGTGTTTCCATACCTTACAGTGGGCGTGATTGCCTATTTGTGGTATCGTAGCAGCAAGAAAGCCTTGGCAGAGCGCATGGCACTTCAGCAGCGGTTGCGCAGTGTAACAAACGGCTAAAAAGCTTTTTTGTTTATGCATAGTTTTTTACGGATTTAGGGCATCTTTCCCAAATCCAATGCCCAAATCTAATTTTTGTTCAATGTTTACTTCAGCCAAATCACTTTTTGATTATATCGTCCAAAATGTCACTGCTTATTCTTCAAAAGAGACTAAAGCGATGGCGTTTATGCTTTTGGAGCATTATTTGCGCCTTCGAAGCGTCGATGTGATGGTAGACAAGCCCATTTCGGCTGATGAGTCACAACCAAACTGGGATAAAATCATTGAGCGACTCAACCAAAGTGAACCGATACAGCACATTATCGGGTCTACTTTTTTCTGTGGTCTTGAATTTAAAGTTTCTCCTTCGGTATTGATTCCGCGTCCAGAGACGGAAGAGTTGGTTCGGTTGATTGTAAAAGACTGTTTTTGGGAAGAAAACCCCGTCAAAATCGTTGATATTGGTACTGGTAGTGGTTGTATTGCTATTGCATTAGATCGCTTTATGTCATTTGCTAAAGTGTGGGGTTGGGATGTGTCTGACGTGGCGTTGACCGTTGCCCGTGAAAACGCTCATCGACTTTTATCAGAAGTTACGTTTGAGAAATACGATATTCTGAAAGATACTTCGTTTGACGGGCAGTTTGACGTTGTGGTGAGTAATCCGCCTTACGTAACCTATGCCGAACAAACAAGTATGCAACCAAATGTACTGCGTTTTGAACCCCACTTAGCACTGTTTGTTGAAGATGAAGATCCGCTTTTGTTTTATCGGGCCATTGCTGATTTCTGTACCAAGCATTTAAAAATTGATGGAACATGTTACCTTGAAATAAACGAGCTTTTTGGCGAAGTAGTAAAGCAATTGTTCCTTGAAAAAGGCTTTAAAAAGGTAGAAGTAATTCAGGATATGTACGGCAAAGACCGCATTGTAAAGGCGCAATTATCAGCATAAAAAAGCATTTAAAACAGAAAATGGGGTGATGCAAATCTCCCCATTTTCTGTTTTATGCTATAACGACCTAGACATCTTAGTTAAATTGGGGTGAATTGTCAAATCTTAAGTACATTAATCAGTAAGTCTAGCGTTAAGGTTTTTGTATATGCATGAAAGGCTGTAATTTGCCGATATTTTTTGATTCGAATTAAAATGAATATTGCTAAAATTGCTTTTTTTGGATTATTGTTTTTGGCAGTAGTGTTTGTTAGTGTTGGGTATGCGCAGGATGTCCGTAAAGTGAGTGCTTCTATGACTATGCGCACGTCACACAAAGGGAAAACCACCAATACACGCGCAGAGCTTTGTTATGCTACTTCTGGTAGAATGGTGACGTTGTTCCCAAAACCAGCTGAGTTGTATTTATTTAACAATGCCAACGGTGAATTAAGGGTGTATGACCCCTCAAAAAATACCGTGTTGCAACAACAAAATGTGACTTACAGTACTGAAACAACGCAATTCTTCTTTTTTCTTCACAACCGTAAAGCAGATTTGGGCTTGTCAAGCATGGGATTCAGCCTCGGAAATACGAAGTTTGAGAATGGAGTGATGATAACGACGTGGAAATCGCCTACTCCTTTAGCTAAGAATATTAAGCGGGTGGAATTGGTGCATAAAGGTCAAAATCCCATTTTTATGAAATACGTTGATCCTTCAGAACGAACGATTAAGAAGGTGTTTTACTACGATTATACGAAGTTGGGGACCGTTGATTTTCCGCAGACTATTACGCAAATTGACTATGTAACAGCCAAAGACTCTATTGTGACCAAAACCGCTTATGGTGCGCTGAAAATAAACGAGCAGGTGCAGTCTAATTTGTTGGAATTTACCATTCCTTCTAATGCTAAGATCATCAAATGAAAACTCTCAGACGCGGAAAATGGGTCATTTTTCTCCTAGCAGCTCTGTCTATACAGGGCATGGCGCAAGTCTCCGATTTAGATTTATTGGCCGAATCTGGTTCTGCCCCAACGGTCAAATTCGGCCAAGCTAAGAAGGCAAAACAAAAGGCATTTTTGCGATTTAATCCCGTGTATTGGATGCTCAATGGAGCCCTGACGGGGTATCAAAAAGTAATATCTCCGCAGATTTCGGCAGAGTGTCTTTATGAGCTTTCTTGCTCTCGCTTCAGCCGGGCGGCGATTCAAGAATTTGGTATTTTTAAGGGGATTGCTTTGACTGCCGACCGTATTTCGCGCTGTAATCGAGTGGCCGCAACCAGTATTGAATTGGTTCGGATTTCGCCTCAAACGGGGAGAGTGATAGATCTGCCTTCGATGTATCGCCAAAATGTCAAAACCAGTAAATGATGCGTAAAAGAAATAGGTTTAATGTATTATTTGGTTTGTGTAATTTGATAAGTTTACTGACTTGGCTTCCCCTAAACGCGCAGCAAAAACCGTCTTCAGATTCACTTTTTGTAGAATATTTGTTGGAAAAAAAGTACTACAACGACGTACTTCAATGGACTGGAAAACATCAGTATCTTCCGTATTTTCGGGCCCTGGCTTTTTATAATCAACAACAGATAGATTCGGCTATTCATTATTTTGAACGTGTGCCAGTTCAGCATCCTTATTATATCAAATCTCGATTTTTGGAAGGGTTTGGGCATACTTTTTCAAAAAGATACGAAAAAGCAGATACCATTTTTACGATACTGAAAGTAGTGGATTCATTGCAAATTGCGCTGAGGAATCTACAGTTGGCGGGAGTCAGCCTATTAAAGCGTGATACATTGCGGTTTTCAACCTATCAATCTCAATTTACTGGGAAGTACTTCGCCTTCAGTCAGGAAGAAGAAATGTTAAAGCAGAGCTTTGATATGATCAAAAAACACAGGCGCAAGTCGCCAGTGGTAGCGGGGCTTATGTCGGCGATTGTGCCCGGAACGGGAAAAATGTATGCAGGCAAACTAGGGCAAGGGGTAATTACCTTTATACAGAATGTGGCCTTGGGTTTTCAGGCGCGCGAGGCTTATCGAAAAGATGGTTGGAAAAGCCCTCGTTTTTTGCTTTACAGTGGATTATTTACGTTTTTCTACGTAGGCAATATTTGGGGAAGTGTACTTACGGTTAATATTCGCCAACAGGAATTTAATGATAAAGTGGATGGACAGATTTTGTTTAATATGCAGATTCCTTTGCGTACTGTTTTTAATCAGTAGGGGAGGAGTCGCGCAAGTTTCATGGACGGCCGACAGTCTCGTGGCAGTAGGCCAGTTTGATTTGGCCTCGGTGTATTATGAAAAAGCACTGTTTGATCAAAGTCAAAAGATTGACTCCCTGAATACTGATGGGTATAGATTGATGGCCAATGAGTTATTATACAAAAAAATTCGGTGCCAGAAATACCTGAAACGTTTTGAGGACGCTTGGCAAACGGCCCAGCGTTTTAATCTGAATGAACCAAATGATACACTACACTATAAACTCAGATATGAGGCAGCTTTGACGGGTTATTTGAGCCAACATTATGGCGAAGCTCACGGACAAATCTTGCAAACGCGGTTCTATATACGCGATTCTACGTTGTTTTCAGGATTAGATGTATTGGAGATTCTCACTCTCAATGAGCTTGACCGTTGGGCCGAATCAAAAGAATTATTTAAGAAATATGCCGCACGCAATCAATTAAATATAGATACAGAGGAGTTGTATCGTTTTCTCAAAAAAAAGCCTAAAAGCCCCGAAAAAGCCCAATTGCTTTCGTTTATAATGCCTGGAGTAGGTCAGATGTATGCGGGGTTCCCGAAAGAAGGGCTTGTTTCGGTTGGCTTACAAACATTGGCTTTAGGTTTTGGAGTGTATCATGTGTGGCATCGTTATTACTTGATTGGTTTTTTTACGGGCGCGGGCATGTTTCAGGCTTTTTATTTTGGGGGAGCCCGTCGGGCAGAGTTAATGGCTGAAGAGACAAACCAGAAACGAAAAGCGAAGAATAATCAGAGAATACGGATGACTTTGATTGAGTCAGAAAACAAAAAAGGGAAGTAATTGCTACTTCCCTTTTTTGTTTCTATTGGACGAATTAGTTGGTCCACATGAAGAATTTCTTGTTGTTGACGTACGAATCGAATTTCTTTTCTTCGATTACTTCCATCAATAAAACAATCCAGTCAATCAAGTTTACAATCCCTAAACCACCGCAGGTCAGGATGTAACCTACGATAACACCGCCCGCAGTACCAAGGTAAGCACGGTGAATACCTAACCAACCTACAACCCAAGAAAGGATAAAAGCTACAACTGGCTTTTTGTCGCCAGCCATTACCTTAGCAGCATCACCAGCTTGTCCTGTGCCCATAAGGCTTTCAAGGGCAGAGGTAGCTTCTACGGAATTAGCCAAATCAAGTTGTTCGCCCGCATTAAGGGTTTGCTCAATGGCTTGTGCATCAACAAAATATTCAGCAGTGTTGGTAGCATAGCTTTTACCTACGAGAAGTACGGCAAAGCTGAAAACAAGTGCAAATAGTTTTTTCATAAACTTACTTTGGGTTTTTGTTTAAATAAGAGCCAAAAATAGACTTTTGGCGCGCAACGTACAAATAAGAATACGCAGAATTTTTAGAATTTAAAAGAAATTCCAGCCTGAAGCCAAGAACCGCCTGAGCCAAGCTCTGCAAAACCAGATAAATTGTCTGAAAATTGAAAGCCAGCACCTACCCGAG
>JAIXPV010000075.1 GCA_027486105.1 Runella sp.
CCTCTTTTTCTATGGTAGTGAATTCTCCTTTTTTTAACCCTGAATAGCGTTGAAAGGCAAGTTCAAAGTGACTGAGTGGAGGAAGCAAAGTTTGGTTGGATCCCTTTTTGCCCATTTTATTATCAATACCTTCAATACCTGCCCCGTCAATCAGCGCCTTTACATCTTTTTTTAGTTTTTCCAGTGCGCCCTGCTTTTCGTTTTTTTTCAATTCACTATATTTAGTTATGAGGTATTTGTTGAGGTTAGTGAGAATTGTAAAGTAAGACTCAGCCTGCGAGCTTCCTCCTTTTAAAGAATTCCATTCTCCTTCAACAATCGTTTGATTTAGTGAAAACGATACTTTTTCTGTATCGTCAATGATCCGGCAGTATAGATTTTTTTGTCTACCTTGAGTTAGGTAATAAGCTATTTTCATAAGGGGGTAACTTTAGTATACTTTTGTAGGCAACTGTTATAAAAGTGAGGCAATTTTTGTGCCAAAAAGCAGGCTAATAACCATATAGGTATATTTATATCTTGATTGTGAGTGAGTTACCCAGCAATTTTAAATGGAAAGAATTTCAAGGCAGACGTACAATGCTTGGGGGTACTGCAGGTTATTCTCTCGGTCGAAATAACCCCACAATGTTTTTGAAATAAAGTGTATAAATTTTCTAATTGGTATATAAATTATATTTATGGTATATATTTTCCATCTTTTTTGTGAGGTAAATATTTATACCGATTACGGAGCATTTTTGTAGTTATAAAAAATCTGTCATCTACCAGAGTGTTTCAATATACTAAATGTATAAATTGGTGTTAGATATATCTATGCCAGTCGGCCTTCTTAAGGTGATGTAGGATTCTAAGGGCTATTCAATGATTCTTAATTAAGCTCATATTCACGAAATTTTGCATGATTTGGCATCAGGTTTGCGTGAGAAGAGGGACGTTTTTTTGGGTAAATGTTCATTTTAACGCTCCAATGGATTTGCCTTTTAAGGGATATAAAAGTTGTCCTAATAGCTAGGTATATTAGGCATAAAATGATGCGTATAGTCTGGTGATATACGGGAGAAAATCAACACGTTAGACGCATAAATAGGGTTGTTGAAAATTTCGTTGAAAATTTATTTTATATTTTAGGTATAATTTACTATTTTTGAATAAGTGAAATAATTTATTTTATTTTCATAACGTTGAGTATATTAAAGAAACCCGTGTGGCCATGCCATACGGGTTCTTTCCTTTTTAGGTGGCTTATTTTTTTTCTTTGCGAATTGACGTGATTCGTCGTAGAAAGCTTATAACAATGCCGATTTTAGTCCTGCTAAGCCATGGATAATTTACTTAGAAAATAACCATGATAAGTCTCTAATAATCATACAATTATGTAAAATCTTGGGTTTTAGTTATTGCAATGATGAGTTAATTTCCTTGTAATCCCTATAGGCCGTTACTAACTCCTGATTTCAAGTCTTTATCAGCCCATTTCCAGGCATCATTCAATAATGTTTGTGTTTTTTGTGCCTCTTCAACGGCGCCCTTGTTTATTTGTGCTTGATGAAGACCCGCAAGTGCCCAACCATTGCGAGGGAACACCGCTAAATCTGCTTTATATACCGCCATAGCTTCATCATAACTTTTGATTTTTAGAAGCGCGGCACCCAAATGATGGCGAACCGAAAAGAACCAATCTGGGGGTTCTTGATAATTCAGGGCATCTTCCATCACGACGGCTTCGCGTAGCAATTTGATGGCCGGAGGGAGCTGTTCTTCCTGCACCAAAATTTCCGCTTTCAATACTTGGCGGGCTATTTTCAAGATTGCAGTCATGTGATTGATTCCACTAATGGTCAGTTGAGCTATGTGAGGGTCTGCCATTAGTTTTTCGAGTTGTTGGAGTTCAGATTTCGCCCGTGCAAGTTTGCGCTTGCCAGCCAAAGCCATTCCTCGGGCGTAGTGGCGAATAGCGGTTGGATATTTAAGCTTGACGGTATCCGACTGACACATCTTGAGCAACTCATCCCATTTGGAAAATTTGATTGCCACATGATAAGGCACGCTGTAATAATGTTGAAGCGTAGCCCAGGCGGGATCAGCCATCAACTTTTTGTGGGTGTTGTCTGCCACCTTCTGCGCAGATTTCATGGCCCATTGATAATTGCCTTCTAGGGTAGCCGTAGCCACCAACAAGTGATAGTTGTGTGGAAAGTAGTACAGCGGAAATGCGCCTTGGGCGTGGCTTTGCATAAGGTAAAGGCTATCGACTTCCACGGCTCGCCAGTTACTCAATGAACCTTCGTGATAGTTGCCCGTACGTATATAAATATGCGAAGGCATGTGTACCAGATGGCTAGAACGCGGGGCTACTTTACCGAGAATTGCGGCGCTCCTCAGTCCTCGCTCGGGCGTTCTTGATGCTTCAACGGCGTGTATATAATAGTGATTGAGGGCAATGTGATTGGGGTTGCGCACAAGCAATTTTTCGAGGGTTTCAATAATGCCCGGTGTCCAGGGTTTTGGGCGGCCGTCGTGCTCCCATAAATCCCACGGATGCAGATCCATCAGCGATTCGGCGTAGAGGGCCGCAATGTCGGCATCGTCGGGAAATTGTTCGTGAACTTGCTGTATTGCTTTCGAATAAGCCTCATCGTAGCCCCTACGGTCTTCTACGGGTTTGGCGGGATAGCGTTTGGCCAAAGCATTAATCAAAGCTTTTTCTTTGTTGGTACATTTAGCCGAAAATTGAATGGCCTGCCTCACTGCCCTATACGCACGCTCGTAGTTGTCGGGTTCCATTCCTGCATTGTAGTTGGGCCCCAACACGTAGCTGAAGCCCCAGTAAGCCATTGCGCAGGTTGAATCCAGCCGAATGGCTTCGTAAAACGAACGTGCCGCCTCGGCGTGATTAAAGCCAACGGCCAACATAAGCCCCTGATTAAAATACCTTTGCGCCTCAGGACTTTGGGTGTTTATGGGAAAACTCAGGTCGCCCAGACTATCAAAACGGGCCGCTTTCTGACCCGAGCTATACCAGGCTTTGTCGCTGGGTGCGGTCCCGCAGATAATTTGGGCCGTCGTCTGACTATTGGCGGTTGCTTTGGTTTCCTTTTGGGGTTCACAAGCCATTGTGAGGCTTAGGTAGAGCAAAACCCACACCGAAAGTTGGTGCCATTGAGGTCTGTTTGCAGTTATCATTCTGGTAGAGAGATGGTTTCTCCCGTTTTTTGAGGGGTAGAAGTTGAGA
>JAIXPV010000273.1 GCA_027486105.1 Runella sp.
TATTCCCTTCAACTACGCCATTTGGGGGCGGGTCAAAGAGTTTTATTTCTCTCCTCAGTTTCTTTCCGAAAATTTTCAGGATTCCAATAAAACTTGGATTGGCTTTATTCTTTTTTGGATTGCCTCTCTACTGCGCCGTTTGAATTTACCCTTGGCCGATGCTCACATCAATTACATTGACGAAGCTCATGAAATCATTGGTAGCTATGGTGTGCCTACGGAGAAAATTTTTGTCATTTCCAACTCTCCCGATACCGACGAACTATTGGCGGCGTTTGAAACGGTCCAAAAACGACCTACTATCTTGCCCCCCAATCCCCACCGCCTGATTCACGTGGGGCGCTTGGTGCAGTGGAAACGCGTGGATTTGATTATTGAAGCCGTCAAAAAACTACAACCAACCTACCCCAACATCGAGTTGGTGGTGGTGGGTTTTGGGCCTGAGCTGGAAAAACTGAAAATACAGGCGGCGGAGGCAGGACTGGCAGAAGCGGTGCGTTTTGTGGGAGGAGTGTACAATTCGGTAGATTTGGGGCAATATTTGCACGAGTCGACGGTGTACGTGCTGGGCGGAATGGGCGGCCTTTCTATCAACGATGCCATGTGTTTTGCCAAACCTGTGGTATGCTCCGTTGCCGACGGCACCGAAAAACGCTTGGTACGCGAAGGAACCAACGGTTATTATTTCAACAACGGCAACGTCGCTGATTTGGCACGGGTTTTGGACTTGTTATTGGCAAATCCTGAGCGGGTTCGGGCTTTTGGCCAACGTTCATTGGAGATCATCAAAGAGGAAATAAATATACATACCGTCATCGAAGGGTATCGTAACGTATTTGAATTCGTAACCAAGAAATGAAGATTCTTAACATTGTAGGCGCACGGCCTAATTTTATGAAAGTAGCGCCGCTGCATCGTGCTTTTCAGAGAAAAAGCGAGATTGAATCAAAAATCGTTCACACGGGGCAGCATTACGACGCCAAAATGTCGGACGTATTTTTTAACCAACTCGAATTGCCCAAGCCCGATTATTTTCTGGGAATCGGCGGTGGCTCGCACACCCAACAAACGGCCAAAATCATGTTGGAGTTTGAAAAGGTGGTAGAAGCCGAGCAGCCTGACTTGGTGTTGGTGGTGGGCGATGTCACCTCCACCATTGCTTGCGCATTGGTAGCGACCAAAATGCACATTCCAATTGCGCACGTTGAAGCGGGGTTGCGCAGCGGCGACCGCCGAATGCCCGAAGAAATCAACCGTATTCTGACCGACAGTATTTCGGATTATCTGTTTGTGACCGAACAGGCGGGAATTGATAACCTCAAACACGAAGGCGTGCCCGACGAAAAAGTATTTATGGTGGGCAATTGCATGATTGATTCGTTGGTGTATTATCGTCAAAAAGCTAGCCTTTTGGACACAATGCCCTTATTGGGCGTTGCCAAAGATGATTTTGTGCTCATGACCATGCACCGTCCTGCCAATGTGGATACCGCCGAAGGGCTGACGAGTATTTTGCAGATTATTAAAAACACAACGCCGTATAAAAAAGTACTGTTTCCGATTCACCCCCGGACCAAAAATAACATTGAAAGATTTGGCCTAAAGACAACATTAGACGCGATTGAGGGTCTGATTCTGACCGAGCCGCAGGGCTATTTGGAGTTTTTAAATTTGATGGAAAACGCGGCTTTGGTCATCACCGACTCGGGCGGTATTCAGGAAGAAACGACCTATTTGCAGGTACCCTGCTTGACCTTCCGCGATAGCACAGAGCGGCCTGTGACGGTCGAACTTGGCACCAATCAATTATTGGCCGATTTGAACCCCGTGACTGTGCACGAAAAAGTAATCGAGATCCTCGAAGGTCGGGCCAAGAAAGGCGTTATTCCGCCGCTTTGGGATGGCCACGCCGCCGAGCGGATTGCGGAGGTTTTGGTGTCAAGAACAAAACCGCTTTTTTAATTCATACATTCGACAATCGTACTTCTTTTATGTCGCAACCTATTCGCGCCGAAGCACTTCCCGACAATCCTGACCAGCATTATCGTATTAAGCCTCCCTTTGGGCATCCGCGTTGGTATTATCTCAAAAAACTACGTCAGTTGGTTGAGTGGGGAAGGGATCAATATGTTCGGCAAAAAACCGCCCAAGGCCCGATTAAACTGGCGGATTATGGCTGCGGAACCAAGCCCTACATTTCTCTATTTTCGGATAAAAACATTGACTACCTAGGCATTGACTTGGCGTGGAATCCCCACGCAGATATTATTGTGGGCAACGATAGCGTAATTCAATACCCTGATAATCAATTGGATGTGGTGTTGTCGACGCAGGTGCTTGAGCACGTAGACGACCCCGAAGGCTATCTCCGCGAAGCGCAGCGGATCCTTAAACCCAACGGGCTGCTGCTGCTCACAACGCACGGGTACTGGATGTACCATCCTGACCCGACCGATTATTGGCGTTGGACGTCGACGGGATTGCGTAAAATCGTGGAGCGCAATGGTTTTGAGGTGATTGCCTTTCGAGGTATCATCGGGCGAGCGGCCATGGGATTGCAGTTGTTTCAGGATGGATTGCTGTTCAAAATACCCAAATTCCTACGCCCTTTGCTGACAATTCCGATGCAGTTTTTGATTGTATTATTCGATAAAATCAGTTCTCAACAAGCCACCGACACCGACGGATGTACGTATTTGGTCGTGGCCAAGGCGAAGAAATAACGATGAAATTGTGCATTGCTTATCCCAATCGGAATAGTTACTCCGAAACATTTATTCACAATCATTTATCGTACCTAAAACCAGAAATTACCTTGACGGGTGGCTGGCGGCCTTACATTACAAAAGCAGGGGAAAATATCATTTCTATTCCCGCAGGGGAATTGATTCGGATTGGAATCAAAAGAGTGTTTTCGGGACTGTACCCCGCTTTTTATACTTACTTTTTGACAAAGTATTTGCAAAAAAAACAGCCTGATGTTGTACTAGCAGAATATGGAATTACGGGTTTGGGCGTAATGGAAGCCTGTAAAAAGACAAATACGCGTTTGGTGGTTCATTTTCATGGGTTTGATGCATCTCATCGTCCAACCATTGAAAAGTTCAAAAAGGACTATAAACGATTATTCGAAATTGCGGATAAAATTATCGTAGTGTCGAATGATATGGCGGCTCAATTGATGGGGTTGGGTGCTCCTGCCGCCAAAATTATCAATAATCCCTACGGCGTTGAAACAAAAAAATTTTACGGAGCCAGTCCACTCCGGGCCGATAAAATAGTACTGGCAGTAGGACGATTTACTGGAAAAAAAGCGCCGCACCTGACGTTGCAGGCTTTTGATAAGGTACTCGAAAAACATCCTGATGCACGACTAGTGATGATTGGAGGAGGCGAACTTTTGGAGTCATCAAAAGCACTGGTGGAAACGTTGGGCATGAAACATGCTGTTGAATTTGCAGGGGTAAAATCACCCGATGAAGTGGCCGAATGGCACCGAAAAGCAAGGGTTTTTGTCCAGCATTCTATCACTAACCCCGAAAATGGGGATTCAGAAGGTACACCTAATACGATTTTGGAGGCTTCGGCGGCAGGATTACCGATTATAAGTACGCGTCATGCGGGTATAAAAGAAGCTGTTGACCATGAAGTAACTGGTTTTTTGGTGGAGGAAGGGGATTATGGGAAAATGGCTGATTATATGTGTCTTTTGTTGGATAATGTACAACTTGCTCAAGAAATGGGGGAAAATGCAACTTTCAAAATGAGGCAAGAGTATGAAATAGAATTGCGAATCGAAAGACTACGACAGATTCTACAAGGAGATACTGATTAAGCCTTATAATTGCAGCAGCAGCCCCTTGGCATAAACATATATTCAAGTTTTTACCTTTTTGAAACTACTATTAAATGACCGTTATTTCACCCCTTACTGGCAGTCCTGAGGTTGTCCTCGAAAGCCAACTTTTACCAAAACAGATTATCAGCCAGTATAAAACCCAGTTTGGTGTTGATGTGAGCGGCTATTTTAAGGGCTTAAAAACGGTTGATATTTATCGTTGCAAGACCTCCAGCCTTCGTTTTTACTATCCGTTCAACTTGGCAGGTGATGGGCAGTTTTATGCTGATTTGGCACGGGTGTACAAGGGCTATTATTCGGTTTGGAAATGGGAACACGAAAAAGTGAATCGCCTGATTCAACCTGCACAAAGGGTGCTGGAGATTGGGTGCGGAAGGGGTTATTTTTTAGAGAAATTAAAAGAGAAAAAAGTACAAGCAACGGGTTTGGATTTTAATCCCGATGCGGTAGAATACGGTAAAACCCACGACCTCAATATTGTGGATGAGACGATCGCGGCTCATGCCCAAAAACAACCGGGTGCTTACGATATGGTGTGCGCTTTTCAGTTGTTTGAGCATGTCAATGAAGTTGGAGATTTTTTGAAAGATTCTATCGCGTGTTTGAAAAAAGGCGGGCTTTTGGCCATTGGCGTTCCCAACAATGATTGTTATATTTTCAGCGAAGACCCCTATCATACCCTCAATGTACCTCCGCATCACATGTTGTTATGGACCCCAGATGCGCTGCGTTATGTTGCACAATTGTTTGATTTAGAATTGGTTGAGGTGACTGTTCAGCCTTCCGTTTCTATCAATAAAAGTACGGCGTACTTGCTTTGGTTGAAAAAGCAATTTGGAGATTCTACCGTAACAAATTTTCTGCATCTTGCCACTCGTTTTTTGGTGAAACGCCTGCCCGTGTTTACGCAAGGCCCCACGGTGGTGGCGGTTTACCGAAAAAAATAAAAAGCTAAGTTGCAAGCTGGAAATGTCAAGATTTAATGTGTAAAGTATTTTGCCCAAAATTATTTAGATGAAAAAAATTATTCTTTCGCTCATTGAAAAAATGGGGTACGAAGTTGTGAAGGCAGGAACGTACCGTTTTGCCAACATTGATATTGAAAGTGACAAAACTTTTGTTGATTTAATGAATCAATGTCGCCCTTTTACAATGACTTCCGTACAACGACTTTATGCCCTGAATCAGGCGGTCAATTATATTTCCAAAAATAAAATAGGGGGAGATATTGTGGAATGTGGCGTTTGGAGAGGGGGAAGTTCAATGATGAGTGCCCTTACCTTATTGAAAGGCAATGATACTTCACGGAATTTGTACCTGTATGACACCTTTGAGGGTATGAGTGAGCCCACAAACGATGATGTAAGTATGGCGGGCGCTTTAGCGGAGAAAACTTGGCAAGGCATTGATAAATGTGAGGCAGATTTGAACGATGTCCAAACCAACATGAAACAGACCAATTACCCTTTTTCTAAAATTCATTTTGTGCAGGGAAAAGTAGAGCAGACAATTCCTGCAACAATACCGCCTTCGATTGCCCTGTTGCGTTTGGATACCGATTGGTATGAATCTACGTACCATGAACTGGTTCATTTGTTTCCAAGACTTGTTCCGGGTGGGGTTTTAATCATTGATGACTACGGACATTGGCAAGGTGCTCGTAAGGCAGTTGATCAATACTTTGCAGAACAAAAAACGCCTATTTTGCTCAACCGAATTGATTACACGGGTCGTATTGCGATTAAATCATAACACATATTCATGGGAGTTATCATTCGCCAAAGTCTTAAAAATTCAATTGTTACGTATTTTGGCGTAATCATCGGGACCGTCAACGTCTTGTATTTGTACAATGCTTTTTTGTCGACCGATCAGATGGGGCTTTACAGCGCCATCACGAGTTTTCCGTTGGTTTTTGCTTCGTTTACCCAGTTGGGCATTCCGCTGATTGCGGTACGTTTTTTCAATCGGTTCAAGAACGAAGAAAAACAGCACAACGGTTTTTTTGCTTTTTTGATGGTAGCACCACTTGTGGGGTGTTTGATTTTCAGTGTGTTGTATGTTTTTGGTCGTGATTTGTTTCGCTGGATTTATCAGGATGGTTCTCCTTTGTTGGTTCAATATTATTATTATTTATTACCCCTAACCATTTGTTTGGTCTACATGACCGTTTTGGAGGCCTATGCGCGCGTACATCTTCGAATTGTGGTTCCTGCTATCATTCGCGAATTGGGCGTCAAGCTAACCAACTCCGCCTTAGCCGTAGGCTACGGAATGCACTTGATCACTTTCGACCAGCTCATAATGGCGCTGGTAATGGTGCATTTAGTGGCCGTTTTTGCTTTGTTGGGCTATTTGAAATGGCTGGGCAGGTTGTACTGGAAAGTCGATTTTAGTTTTTTGCGAAAGCCTCTTTTTAAGGAAATGTGGCAGTATGGGTTGTGGGTCTTAATGGGCGGAGTAAGTGTCAATCTGGCGGTTAACATTGAAAAATTCTTTCTCCCAGCGTATTCCAACGGGATGACCAACACCGCAATTTTTGACATTGCGGCCAAAATTGCCCTCGTGATCGCTATTCCGAGAAATGCCCTGTCGGCCATCAGTACACCGCTGCTAAACGAATCTTGGAGCCGCAACGATATGGATCATATCGATGAGATTTACAAAAAGTCTTCCCTTAATCTATTGATTATCGGAGGGTTATTGTTTTTAGGGATTTGGTGTAATATTGATGGTATTTTCAAAATTATTCCTAAATCCGACGTGTATGAGCAGGGGAAATGGGTGGTGCTTTTTGTCGGATTGGGCAGGGTGATTGATATGGCCACGGGCCTCAATTCCGAAATTCTGATTGGGTCAAAGTATTACCGTTATGACCTTGCGTTTTACATTTTTCAAACCGTTTTGCTCGTTATTGCCAACGCCCTATTGATTCCAATGTATGGGTTCAACGGAGCCGCCTTGGCCATGTTGGTATCGCTTACGCTTTACAACGGCATTAAATTCTGGTTTATTTATGCTCGTTTTGGACTTCAGCCTTTCACCCTCAATACCGCCAAAGCGGTTGCTTTATTGGTGGTTACTTACGGAATAACACAGCTTATTTCGATTACAAATGACAGCCTTTGGATGATATTTGTCGGCATAGTGGTCAAATCCTTCGTGATTTTGTCGGTGCTAGGTGGTGGGGTTCTGGGGTTAAGAATTTCCGAAGATGCCAATCAAACCCTGTTGGGTATTTGGCGTAAATACAAAAAGAAATTATCTTAATTTTTAGGATTGAACAAATATAAAACCACTGGCTTGGGGTACAAATACCCTTAGCCAGTGGCGAAAAAAAGAAATGTATTTTAACGTTTAAAATATATAATTTCCGAAACGGGTTCTCCCACGTAAAGTTTAAGTGAAGTGCCGTCGACCGTAAATTTGGTCACATTTTTTAGGTTATTGAGGAAATTAGACTCGGCTTTCATCATTTCGGGCGTGCCAGCCATTTTGGTAGTACTGACGGGCGCAACGAACTCAATGCTGGATTTAGCTTCATTAAACGTAAAATGAGTCATGTAAAAATTTACGAATGCGCGTCCGTTCACTTGCAATTTGTCAGTGGTCTCGGTAGCGGCAAATTCGATAGAGGCTTCGCCGTTGGCGGGGACCGTTTTGTCTTTCAGGTATTCCGTAAATGTCCATTTTCCAGACAATTTATTGAAATTTACCCGGGCATTGGTGACATTTTTTGCGGCTTGCAATTCATCTTCAACCGTAATATTCGTTTTCGTACAGCTCACACTCAGGAGCAATAGTACGGAAAAAAAGGGGACTTTAATCATGGCTAAAAGCGTTTTTTGGTTGTTTATCGACCCTGCATGATTTGATAACGCAGGGTCGATAAAAAGACGCAACTCGGCCTTTTTTGGTTGGAATTACTTCCTGATTTTGTACACTTGTCCACTAACGGGAGCAATTTGGCCTTCTGCCGCCAGAGCAGTTTGGAACACCAAATCGTAATCAGTAAGGTTGATTTCTTCCAAAGATGCGCCCGATTGGCTATCAAAATTAGCAATGAAAAGGTGCGTAGGAGCGGTAGCTTGGGTCCATGCGACAAGCGTTTTTGTGGCATCGGGCGGTAGAATCCACTTGATTTGTTGGGCGGCGATTTGTGGCCAAATTGTTTCTGCAAAAAGACGCAAGTCGTTGATTTTCTCAAACTGCGCCATGTTTTCGCCCCACTCAAACGGCCCGTGGGTTACTTTATCGGTTTCGGCATCGTCATGAATCTGAAAAACATACAGTTTGGTATATTCTTCGTTTTTTTTTTTTGTTAAATGAAGGATGCGCACTTCAAATCCTAGACTGTAATAACTCGGCATATCGGTCAAGAATATTCCAACAAAATAGCGGAGGAGGTTGCCCATTCTGTAAAATTCATCAAAACGGGGGTCGTCTTTGTCGGCCGTGATAATCGTAAAACTAGGTGCAAAAGTGCGGGTGCGGAGCAACTGGTCGTACAAAGTAAAACGTTCCCGGAATTCGGGGGAGTCGATGACCGCCGCCTGCAAATCTCCGAGCGTAGCGTCGGCATGGATGGCCTCCAAATGGTCGAACTCATCACCGTAGCCCATGACGTTTGGGGGAGCGATGAAAGTTTCGGCGTAAAATGCAAAATGGGGTGTTCCGCGCCGTTGAATGTATTTTTTAACGGCGCTTAGTGGGTCGTAAAAGGCATCTGGTTGGGCAGGAACGCCATCTGGACGCATTTGTACGTGGGCCATGTCGCCGCGCATAAAATCAAAATTGAATTCCTGTTGGCATTCAAGGTATTTGCGCGAAAAGTAATTCCAGGCGTCCTTGTTTGGGCGTTCAAAATCCAGTTCCCAGTGCTGGTTATTATTTTTGGAATGATAAAAGCGGTAGCGTGTCAGCGGCCCAAATACCCTTGACATGCCCTCAGGATGGTCAAAATCGTATTGAAACCACTGCGTTCCGCGCTCGTCGAGCACAAAAACTTCTGGGTTGATATGCAGCCCTCGGTAGGGTGGCGCCATGGTCATGGGTAGGGTTTCAAAGCCGTGGGCAAGCAAATCCTTCATCAACTCAATACGTCGGTGTAACCGTTGTTGTTGGTCAAAACCAAAAATAATTTCCTGTCGCCGTTTATCATTTAGCAATGGAATGCTAGGGTCAAAAAGGATGGATTTATCAAAATACAATCCAGTGCCGTCGGCCGTGCCGCAGTTGTGGAGGTGTTGCCAAATCACTTCTTCAACTTGTTGCCAAATATGCTCCGAATGGTCGATGAGATGACCGCCATCGCGGCGTACCCACTCAAAAAGGCGGGGATGAATTAGCGCAATTTCCGAAAAACGGTCGGTGTGGGGGATTACGTCCAAGCCCACAGTTTTGCCGAGCGCGTGCAGTACATTAATGACGGCTTTCAGCTGTTTTTCTACGGAGTCTAACCACGGAATGGCTTGTTGTAGCGGCCAACTGTAAAACTCTTGGTTGATGTTCCAGCTCACTTTTCCGTACAAACTTCCTACTACGCCAGGCTCCCAAATGGGTAAAAGATGAATGGAGTCGTGGAATTTGGGGAGGGTAAGCGCGTAGCCGACGACGTTCCAAAAACTACCAATAGTCCGCACATTGACGCCGACCATATTGGATTTTTTGAGCCATTGGCTGTCTTTTTGAGCAGCCAATGGAGATACAATTGTTTCGTTTGGGTTGAGCGCCCGCATCATTGTCTCGGTGCCGAGTTTTTTTTGTAAGATGTTTAACACCTGAAAAACGTCGAATTTGACGGCGAATTCAGGCAATAAACCAGCTATGAACGAAACCCTAGAGCGCTCATAGTTAGCAAGATGCAGGTGATAAGTGTTACGCCAATCTGTCACGTACGCGTTGCGCGTATGTGTACTGGAAGAATCAAGAATATACAAAATAGGTATTGTAAGGCGGCAAAATAATATTTTTATGGGGTAAAGTGCAAAAAATCCCTTATATTACTTTACAGACCATTCAATAATCCCTCCGGCGTATTCTTTGGGCAACATCACTTCCATTTTCAACGCTTTGGCCGTCACGGGCTCAAAGTAAAGCTCATTGTATTGATCTTTGGCAATCCCAAATGGGCCTTTGGGTTGAACGGGTTTCCATTCTCCTGCGTCGTTTTGGTATAGTAAACGCCATGAAGCAGGTACGCGGCAACCGCCCCACGGGCCGTCGTCAAACCAATAAACGTTGGTAGACGAAATGGTTTCGGGTTTGTCAAAAGTGTATTGGACCCATTGAAGCGTATCTTTCATGGGCCACCAGTGGTAGTAAATATTGTCGTGGTCGTTGGAGTTTTTGGGCTCGGCTTGGTCGTTGAGTGCGATGAGCGTTTTGGTAACGTGCGAGGCCGACAGCTTACTTCTGGATGCAATGGTGGGAGCGGGTAGGGGGCGCGAAGCTGAAGGTTTTGTACCAAACCACACGGCCATTTCACCTGGCCCTCGGTTGGCCCATGCATAATACGGAATGGCTTCGAATGTAGTCTTTGAGACATTGATTTGCTGGTTTATGGTCCGTTTGGATTGTTCAACTTCCGCTTTAATTACCGTGACACCATCCAGAAAATCAGGACGATAGCTAGCCGTAAAGGCGGTTTCGGGGTTGACCACCAGATTGAGTACCCGACCTTCCGAATGCTCGGGCCATTCGGCACAATACACAATGGGCCCGCGTTGAAGCGCAATTTTGTTTTGGTCAGCAATTACTTTCGGATTGGCAACTACTGGGCGAACGGGCATTGGTAAATTCAATTGGATAATGTCACCTTTTTTCCATTCTCTTTTGAGAACGGCGTAACCATTTTCGAGTCGATACTCGGCGGGTTTGCCGTTGACCATCAATGTAAAAGGAGTATCGTCTTTCTTGGTAAAAGAATACAAATCGCCCGGTAGAGGTTGGTTTTGCGCCCAGCCGGGTATCCGAATTGCCATCTCAAAATTTTTGCGTTTGGCGGGGTTCAAGGTGAAGTCAATGGTGCCGTTCCACGGATAATTGGTCGTTTGGGAAATTTGGACGGCGGTGCCGCTGAGCATGATTTCGGCGCTACTGCTCATAAACAAATTGGCAAAGATGCGGTCATTTTGTTGGGCATAAACGTAGCCCGGAACTGATGGAATAAATCGACACACATTGCTCGGGCAACAGGCGCAACCAAACCACGCACTCCGCGAATGTTGGCCCAAGGATTCGAGCGGATTGGGATAAAAAAATCGGTCGCCGCTGAGCGATACCCCCGACACCATGCCGTTGTACAGCGTGCGTTCTAGCACATCGTAAAAACGCGCATCACCGTGCAGCAAAAAGAGCCGGTAATTCCAGTAAATATTACCAATGGAAGCGCAGGTTTCGTTGTAGGCCGACATATTGGGCAATTCATAAGGAGCGCCAAATCCTTCATGGCCCCCTGCCGCACCGATGCCACCCGTGAGGTAAAACTTGTCGTCGATGATGTCTTCCCGAATTTTATCAATGGCGTTGAGGTAGGCTTTGTCGCCCGTGATAGCGGCTACATCGGCCATACCAGCATACATATAGGTAGCGCGTACCGCGTGTCCAACGGCCTCCGTCTGCTCCGTTACTTTTTTATGGTCTTGGCTGTATTCTTTTCCTTTTCCCCGTACGTCCAGAAAAAATTTAGCCAAATCAAGGTACTTTTTCTGGTTTGTAGTGCGGTAGAGTTTTACGAGTGCCATTTCGATGATTTGGTGGCCAGGCGCGTGGTCTAGCTTTCTAGGGCCAAATTCACGGCAGAGCAAATCTGCGTTTTTGATGGCAATGTTCAGCAACGTTTTTTTGCCAGTAGCCTGAAAATGCGCCACGGCCGCCTCAATCAAATGCCCGCTATTGTACAATTCATGACTCAAGTCAGACTCTTTTTCCCAGCGTTTTAGTCCTGACCAAGGGTGTGGATGCAGTGGGTCGATGGTTCGATTGGTATATAAATATCCGTCGGGTTCTTGCGCTTTGCTCACGTAGTCAATGAGCGTGTCAAGACGGGCCTCTAATTGTTTGTCGGGAAACGTTTGTAGCGAGAAACTGGCTCCTTCCAAGATTTTGTAAATATCGGTATCGTCAAAAGGGTATTCGGTGCAAAACTTGCCCGATTTGATTTTGGCGGCAAACAAAAAATTGTTGACCCGCCCCGTGTTGTAGCACTGCTCTAAGGCAATCGGAATAGTGACGTCGTGGTTGCGCTTGATGCGCGGTGCCCAAAAACCATCGTTGACCTTCACGGCCGTAAACGGAACGGGCTGAATGGGATAATCGCCCTTGGGTTGGCTTTTGACGGTGTTCGTAACGAAAATAACGAAACAAAAGAGGACTGCCGTTTTTATTTTTACCATGTTTATCATTTGGATTCCGACTTTATCAATCTGAAAAAAACTCTTTTTGCGGTGTTCAAAAATAATGATAATATCGGTCTAATTCGTATAAAATTGGCAAATAGGGAGGCCGTGCCGCTTTTCTTTTGCGATAACAAAATTGGCTAGGGGAGCTTTACTTCTAAGGTGAGCTGATAACTGCCCGTAGCGCCTGGATAGGTAGGGTCAAAACTAGCCGTGACCGAGTTTTTGTATGATTGATTGGCATTGCGTTGACGGAGTAGCATAGGTTGATTAGTGGGTAGATAACGGGCCGAAATGGTATATTTTCCAAGGGGAATGTCTTGGGCATTTTCATCGCCCGTTCTTGTCGTCAGGGTTTTGCCCGCGCTACCGTCAATGAGCGTTCCGACGGGTTTAAAAGTAAATTCAACGTTGTCGGTGTCGAAGAATTCTCCGATGGCACCGTACACGTCCAAGGCCCCACCGTAGTGCCCCGACATACCAAATTCTTTTGGTTTTTCTCCCGTCAATTTCCAACGCAAATGACGAATAGCGCCCTCGGTACCTGCAAAGGCCCCCGTGGTTTCGGGAAATAAATCGAGGACGTAGGTTTTGTTGTCAAAACGGACGGTCACTGTACCGCGAACGTACCACGAACCAGCATTGACCGACAGACTGTAATGCCCGTTGGCATCGGTTTTTCCTAAGATATTGTTATTATAGAATTGAGAATTGTTGACTATTATATCGGCGTTGGCCAATGGCTTACCGCTGGTGTCAACGACGCGGCCCGAAATAATGCCTTTTTGGGGACTGTCCGAATCAGGGTGTACGTGTGTGTGGGGAGGAATGCAAGACGTTAGCAGCGCCAAGGTGGCATAAAGCAAAGTTTTCATGATTGGCTCTTGTTTTTGTTCAGGGCAAAATTGCCCTTCCCTCTACGCACAACCAACCATGAAATTGATGAAACGGAAAAAGCGACGGTTGAAACGGGCTGCCGCCGTTTTTGGGGAGTTTCTTTCTGTTCTTATTTCGTGGGCTGCACAGCCACACTTTTTCTCACTTTCCTCCCTCACTAGTCGTAATGGGCAACGTCCAGGCGGGTGGCTCAATGCCTAAAAGGTGCCGCACAAAGAAGTCGCGGCGCTTTCGTTCACCGTATTCGCCGCCGTTGGAGTGGGCCATGTTGGGCACCATCAAAAAGTCAAAATCTTTGTTGGCTTTGATGAGGGCATTCACCAACTGCATGGTCGAGGCCGGGTCGACGTTGTCGTCTACTTCACCCAGAATCAGCAGCAGTTTTCCTTGTAGTTGTTCGGCGTGGGTCACGTTGGAGCAGTCGGCATAGTGCGGCCCGATGGGGTAGCCCATCCATTGCTCGTTCCACCAGATTTTATCCATCCGGTTGTCGTGGCAACCACAGGAAGAAACGCCCACTTTGTAAAAATCGGGGTAAAACAGCAGCCCGCCCGTGGAGCTTTGTCCGCCCGCTGAGGTGCCGTAGATGCCCACGCGACTGAGGTCGAGTGAAGGGTATTTTTTGGCTGCTTCCTGCATCCATAACATCCTGTCGGGAAAGCCTGCATCTTTGAGGTTTTGCCAGCACACATCATGGAATGCTTTGGAACGGTTGGAGGTGCCCATGCCGTCGAGTTGCACCACGATAAAGCCCAATTCGGCCAGTTCAAACATCGAACGGTTGTAGGCCATAAACGATTTAGGCGTAAACGAACTGTGCGGACCCGCGTAGATATTTTCAATAACGGGGTATTTTTTAGTGGGGTCAAAATTGGTAGGGCGAATGATAATACCCCAAATGTCAGTTTTGCCGTCGCGGCCTTTGGCTGTAAATACTTCGGGTGCTTTCCAACCCGCTTTTTGCCATTCTGAAATATCGGCTTTTTCTAATTCCATGACCACTGAGCCGTCGACGGCAGAGCGGAGTACGGTCAGTTGTGGCATGTCAACGCGGGAATAGGTATCAACAAAATATTTTTTATCTGGCGAGAAATATCCCGTATGATTGGCGTTCTCGGAGGTCAGGGCGGTCAGGCCAGTGCCGTCAAAATTGATGCGGTAATACTGCACAAAGTACGGGTCCTGTTGGGGATTCATGCCGCTGGCGGCAAAGGTAATGCTCCTTTTTTCTTCGTCGACGTTGACCACATTGCGGACCACCCATTCACCTTTGGTGATTTGTTTTTTGACTTTTCCGGTCTGTCCGTCGTAAAGATAAAGGTGGTTCCAACCGTCGCGCTCGGAGGCCCAAATGATTTCTTTTCCATCGGCTGCGTCGTAACGATAGCGTTTGCCGCTGTAATCAATGAAGGTTTTGCTCTGCTCCTCAATCAGCGCCCGAACCGCGCCCGTTGCGGCATTTATTTCCAACACTCGGTACACCTGATGGCCACGTTGGTTGTACTCAAACGTAAACGCACGGCTATCTTTGCGCCATTCTGAGCGCAATAAACCGTATTGGTGGTTGAACAACGCATCATCAACGGGGAGTTGTTTTTGCTCATCGACTAAAAACAACTGAGGTCGGCGTACGGGCAGCGCATCACCAGGTTTGAGGTATTCGCGGCTTTCGAGTTTGGGTTGGAGTTGGTCTTCGGGCGACGAGCGCACGAAGTAAATCAAGTGTTTTTGGTTGGGCCGTACCTTAAATGAAATTAGTTTTTTGGAATCGGGCGACCACTGAACATAGCCCGAATAATAGTCGCCTTCGGAGCCGTCGAAGCTGAGTTGGGTCTCTTTTTTTGTTTTCTCAGAACGAACGTAGACGTTGTAATTTTTGATATAGGCCGTACGGGCGCTGTCGGGTGAGAAAAGGGGTTTGTCGTTTTGGTCGTTGGCCCCCGCGCCCCAATATCGCCGCTCTTCGGGGCGGACTGGCTCTTTTTTGCGTAATGTGTTGGATGTGAGGCCGTAATTCCACACCCATCCCTCGGCACTAAATTCTATTTCTTTGTCATCTTTACTGTACGTAAATGTACCGAAAGGAAGGGCATAAGGGGCTATTTTTTTATTGGTTGCTTCGGAGAGTTTCTGAGCCAATTGCTCATGGTCAAAGGCCGCTTTACGAATTTTGTTTGTGGGGCTAACGGCCATAAATTCTTTTCCACGAAGGGTTTGCACGGGGTACCATGCCCATTGGCTGCTCGCCGACCAGTTGACCAACGCGGGGGCGTTGAAGACTTTATCCTTCAGACGGTTTTTGAGGGTTTCGGAGCGTTGATAATCTTCCAAACGCCCCTGGGCCTGTGGGGAGTGATAAGGAAAGTTTAAAAGAACAAAAAGTGCCAGCAAAAGCAACGTTTTGGGCTGGGATGGAGGCGTCAGAAAAAGCATGGGATGAACGGGTTAAGATACTACAAATTTAGGCGACTTTTTTGGGTAATTCTTCCCTCTTTTTGCCTAAATAAGATACTATTTTAACTTTTGTGGCATCGTCACGCCATCACCTGCCTATTATTCGTTACCCGATAAATTGGCGCTTACTCTGGTAGATTCTCATCGGGAGATTTAATCCTATAAACCAATTGATTTAAATGCTCATTGACAAGCGCAGTGGGGTTGAGATTGAACTTCTTTTTGAATACTTTATTGAAGCTCGCAATGCTTGAATAACCCAATTGCGTTGCTATTTCGGCTACTGTCCATTTGTTCTGTAACAGCAGTTTTTTGGCAATGTCCAGCTTAAGATTAAGGTGGTATTCATAGGGGGGCGAGCCGTAAA
>JAIXPV010000309.1 GCA_027486105.1 Runella sp.
AGACTGGGTATTCACTTCTTACCTGTTTGCCGAGCAATTGATAAACAGGCTTTTGGAGAAGTTTCCCCAGTACGTCCCATACCGCGATTTCGACGCTACCAATGCTGTTCCAAAGCGGCATTCCAGCATATTTATAGTTGCTGTTGAGTCGGTAGGCGTTGTCCACCAATTGGGGTAAATCGCGCGCATCTTTTCCCAGAAAATGCGGCAACACCAGCCCTTTCAGCAAGGAGGTTAGGTGCTGCATACGGTCATTGCACTGCGTTATGCCGAGCAGACCGTTTGCCCGCACAACGAGCATCAGTTCTCCTTGTGTTTTAAGCAGTTCGACGGATTCAATCTTAATGATTTCGGGAAAGAGAGCTTTCAAGTTGGGTAGAGGCCAATGAGGAAGTTCGTCGGTATCAGCGACTGCCGGGCAGACTGGGAAAGCCGCAGCCAATAGGCCCGTTTTGAGGAAATTTCGGCGGTTGAGCATAAGTTTTACCTTTTCTGTGAATGGTTGGATATCCTAACTGTGAAGGTATTGCTGATAGTTTAGACTTCTACAAAATAAACTGCCAAGGCTTGAAATTGCGTATAGCAAGCCTTGGCAGCGTCGGAAAAAATAGATACCAAAAAATCAATCTACTGCCAGCCTGGATTCTGCTTGATGGCTGGGTTTTCGGCCAATGAGTTCAGCGGAATAGGCCACAGGTAGTGCTTGCTTTCGTCGAAAACTGGGTTGGCAAAATCAGTTCCTTGATAGACGTCAATGTAGGTTTTCTTTGAAACAGGGTCGACGGAGGTTTTTGCCACAACGCCTGGATAACGTGCTTTGGCGGCATCGTCCCATTGCATACCCATGGTTGGAATAGTGAGCTTTTTGCCTTGTTTCCAACGCATCAGGTCGCCATAACGGAAGCCTTCCATAAATAATTCAATACGACGCTCACGACGGATCTCTACGATGATTGGCGCTACGCCGTCGCCAGTATAACGAGGGTCAACGGGGACTTTATCCAATTTTAAGTGGGGCATTTTGACGCGGTCGCGGAGTTTATTGATGCTGACGTCGAGGTCTCCCTGCGTGATTTTGCCCAATTCGGCCTGCGCTTCTGCATAATTCAATAATGCTTCGCCAAAACGTAAAATGATACCGGGCGACTCGGCCGTGTCAAAGGCTTTTCCAATCATATCGTCAGCGTTGTAATGCTTGATGATGTGATAGCCCGTTTCGGAGATGTAGCCACCCGCCATCCCCAAGATACGTGGGTACGTGCGGCCGTCGCCCAAGTGATACTTGTACTTAGCGGCATCGGCAGGGTGAAGCACGGTTTGGCGTAAACGCGGGTCGCGGTTTTCAAACACATCTTCGATTTTGCCGTCCCCTTTGTAAAGCGGCGACAATGAAATCGGTAGGCCGTCGGTACACAAATAATCTTCTACTAAGCTTTTGGTAGCGCCGCCAGCGTATTCAAAATAAGACTGTACGTGGTTGGTAAATACCCCCAATTGGTATTTGCGCCAATACATTACTTCGGGGTTGCCAGCGAGGTTCAAGACACGGTGATAAGCGTTATAATCCGCGTCGGGGTTGCCAGTAGTATACAAACGATACGGGCCTTTATCCATCAACTCTTTGGCGGCATCGGCGGCGGCTTGTAGCCATTTGTTGGGGTCGGTGCCACCGTGGTACTTGCGCCAAGTGCCTTCAAACAAACAAACGCGTGATTTAACCAACAGCGCAGCCCAACGGTTGAGACGGCCCGGGGCACCGCCGTCGCCCCAGTTGTCGGGGAGTTTGGTGGCAGCAAAATTCAGGTCTTCCAACACTTTTTCCATGGCTTGCTCGCGTGGCATACGGGCAGCAAACAGCTCCTCCGACTCGGTGTTGAGTTCTTTTTCTACCCACGGCACATCACCGAATTTGGATACTTTTTCTTTTTTTTTCCAGCCTCTGAACAAACGTGCTTCGGCAATGTAACGGTCTTTGATGTTTTGGGCAACGTTGGCTTTACCGTAGTTGGCCAAGCCCACATTACAGGCTCTGACAAAGTTCCAGCCTTTGTACCCAAATTGCTGCGGTGCAGCGGGAATGGTGTGCTTGCCGGCGCGTACCTGCTGAAATACCGTGTGGCGTGCGTGGCGCGGGGCCATGTTGTCGGCAAACTCATCCTGAAACCATACGCTTGCCCAGTGGCTGTCAAACCCGTTGTGGTGGGCCATCAAGATGGGTACGTTGTCGTCGTTGCGGGCCAGATCGTAGATACTATTGTTGTACACCCGCAAGTCGTTTTCGGTATTCCAGAAGGTTTCGTTCGTAATTCTATCCAGCGGATAGCGCTCCAAAAATTCGTCATTGCAACCACTCACTACCAAAATGGTGAGAGCGATTAAGCACGATTTGATTATATTGTTTTTCATTTGAACTCGCTTTTTAAGTGATTGAAATTAGAATGACACATTTAAGCCCAACGTCATGATTCGCTGCATAGGGTACTCAATTGCCGCCGATTGAATAGATTCGGGATCCAGAGGCTTACGCATTTTGGTATACTCCCAGAGGTTCATGCCTGTAGCAAATACCTGCGCTCTGCCCACTCCGATTTTCTTGATCAAGTTTTGAGGAAGATCGTAGCTAAACGTGATGTTTTTCAGACGAATATAAGCGGCACTTTGTAAATAGCGCGACTGTACCTGAACGTTTTTCTTGTCGTTGGTTGAAATGTGCGCGGCGGGG
>JAIXPV010000541.1 GCA_027486105.1 Runella sp.
AACATCTCCGTAGAAACGCGATTTTGCTTCTGAAAAAAGAGGTATATTATCCCCAAAACTAATAAGTACGCTACGGGAAACCCCCAGAATAATATTTTCAACAGTGGCTCGGTCAAAGGAGTAACCAAATGAACAGCCCCAAAATTAGCGATTGTTTGTAGTGGGATTCCTCCCATTATATTCCCAAGCACCAACCATCCTCCTACCAAACTTTCAAGCTGAATACCTCGTAACTGGTGATATTTTAGGAAAGACCATACATCTTCGCCCGCCCAAAAATACATTCCAACAATTGTAAGTACCGAAATTACAGAAACTCCCCCTAAAAACAGCCCTAAATATCGGTATTGCTTATTTATAAAATAATAAAAAATGAGGGGCGCTACAAAAATAACTGAGTATAGTTTTGCAAGAATACCCACCGCCAACCATATGCCAGAAGCTGCTGGAGACTGCTTTACAACGTAATAAACAACTAAAATCGTAGAAAATGCTACAAATGCATCATACCTAAATAGAAATATGGGTAAACTAATCAGCCATAAAACCCAATAAATCAGGCGTATTTCCTGCGCTTTGGACTCCTCTAAAAATGTATTCGCTATTTTAAAAGCAAGCTCCCCTGTATAAAAGCCAAGAATAATATTTTGCAGAGCAAAAAAACCTACAAAGCCATAAAAACCAGTTTCCACAATTTGACACAACAATTGGGGAATCAGCAGGGTAAGAATAGCCAAAGGCGGGTATTCCAGCTTAAATTCATGGTAAGGCACTAGCCTGTACACAATTATATTCTTAGAGAGGTCATAGTAGACCTGCAAATCCCCCAAATGCACCGAGAAATTACGAAGGGTTACCACTACCTCAAAACACACAAACAACCCCACAAATACAAGTATATTTTTTTTAAGCAGGGATGAATTCATGCATATTAATTGAGTGGAATCAATACGATTTTACAGCATTAATAAAACAACGCACTTTATCAGGGTCGGTGTCAGGATATACTCCGTGGCCTAAGTTAGCAATATATCGCTGATTACCAAAGGCATCTAGCATTTTTCTGACTTCTTTTTCAATTTGATTAAATGAGGAATAAAGCACGCACGGGTCTAGATTTCCCTGCAACGTTTTGGTTGGAATCAACTGGCGCGACTCCTCAATATCCATGTTCCAATCTAGCCCTACTACTTCGCAACTTAATTCGCCAATTTCCTTACGTGCGAAAAAGGCCCCCTTGGCAAACACTGTAACGGGGACTTCGGTGATTGCATCACAAATTTGTTTGATATAAGGCAACGAATACTCACGATACTGCGTTGGCGATAAAATTCCGGCCCACGAATCAAAGATTTGAACCAAATTTGCTCCTGCTGCAATTTGTGCTTTTAGGTACAGAATGGTACTATCTGTAATTTTTTGGAGTAATTTATGCGAAAATTCGGGGTCAGCATAGAGGGCTTTTTTGGCCACTGAAAATGTTTTTGAGCCTTTGCCTTCCGTCATATAGCAAAAGATGGTAAACGGTGCACCTGCAAAACCAATCAAGGGCACTCGGCCATTTAGTTCTTTTTTTACAATACGAATGGCATTGAGCACATACCCTAAATCCGCTTCAGGATCGGCAATTCTCAATTGGTCAATATCAGCCATTGATTTCACCACCTTCGGAAATACCGGCCCACGTTTTTCTTCCATTTCGTAGGGTAAGCCCATTGCTTCGGGCACCACCAAAATATCGGAAAAAATAATTGCCGCATCTACCCCCAGCAAATCTACGGGTTGAATAGTGACTTCGGCGGCCAGTTCTGGCGTAGTAGCAAGTTGAATAAAGCTACCGGCTTTTTCGCGCACGGCACGGTATTCGGCCAATATTCGTCCTGCCTGGCGCATCATCCAAACAGGTACACGTTCGGTTTTTTCTCCTCGCGCAGCCCGCAGGAGAAGGTCATTTTGTAATAATTCCATACTGCAAATGTACAAAGAAGCTGATAGTAGGTGGGTGAGATGGGGAGAAATATCAACAACTCTGCCTAAAGAAGCTTGAATAAATTTAAATATTATTTTACCAAAAGGTTTTTTGCAACTTCATGACTCACAAACAACGTACGTACGTTGTCAATCAGAACACTTACTGATTTATCAAAATCACTGATTTCATTCACTTTCAGTTGGCAACCGAGGGTAAGGCCTGCTTTATCCAAATGCTGCAAAAATGCGGGAGAATGTTCCGATACTCCCGTCATAACCACGGTAGTTCCTTCCACAATTTCCGAAAGTTTACGGTAAATAAAACGGGGCATTTCGCCAGCAGCATTGGGGATTGGGTCGCCGTGGGGGTCAAACTTGGGATATCCCAAAAAAGCGTCCAGTTTCTCAATCAGGCGCTCCGAGCGTATGTGTTCCAGTTCTTCGGCAATCACGTGGACTTCGTCCCAGCCAAACTGAAGTTTTTCGGCCAAAAAAACTTCCCAAAGACGGTGCTTCCGAATGACCAATAGTGCAAGCCGCTCACCTTCTTCGGTCAAGGTGACACCCCTATATTTTTGATAATTGATCAATCCTTTCTCTGCCAATCGCTTAAGCATGTCTGAAACCGACGCCGCCCGCGTGTTGGTACTATCAGCTAGGGCGTTGGTTGAGACCCCTTCCTTAGCCCCGATTGACAGGTAAAAGATGGTCTTGAGGTAATTTTCTTCCGTGAATGAATACAAGACTTTACATTTTGTTTCAACAAAAAAACAAAATTTAGCTCACTTTTCTACACTCAATATTTTTAAACCTTTGATAAGGCACTGAATTTCAACGAAAAACACCTAAGAACTTTCATCAAAAAAGAAAATTTAGAAACGATAAATAAAAAATTTAGATTAATCTAAAAAAATTATTTGAAACCCCTTATATTTGTATTATCTATTATTAACAAGCCATGAAAACACCTCGGTGACACAGCTGTTTGAAGTACTAAATACTGGGTTGCTACAAAACGAACGAAAACAATGAAATTAATACTATCTACCCAAAATATGCCTCTCGACCGCCAATCTCTTTCTGAAACCAACGCGAGCATTGCCGTACACACAAAAGGCAGTTTTTGGAAAAAAATGTCGGCCTACATTGGGCCAGGTTTAATGGTTGCCGTTGGGTATATGGACCCCGGAAACTGGGCAACCGACATAGCAGGAGGAGCGCGCTTTGGCTATACACTATTGTCCGTCATTCTGATATCCAATCTCTTTGCCATGCTTCTGCAACACTTGTCGCTCAAGCTTGGTATTGCCACTGGTATGGATTTGGCACAGGCTTGCCGCGCTTATTTCCCCAAAAAAGTAGCCCTCGTTTTGTGGGCATTGGCCGAAATAGCCATTACGGCCTGTGATTTGGCCGAAGTTTTAGGTTCCGCTATTGCGCTCAATTTACTATTTCATATCCCGTTATCGGTGGGGGTAGTCATTACTACGTTGGATGTATTACTGATTTTATATTTTCAAAACAAAGGGTTCCGAATCATTGAAAGCATAGTGGGTGGGCTGATTGGCGTCGTATTGATGTGTTTTGTGTACGAAGTCATCGTTTCTCACCCCGAATGGAGCCAAGTAGCAGGTGGATTGATTCCGCAAAAAGAAGTGATTACCAACCCAGGGATGTTGTACGTAGCTATCGGTATTTTGGGGGCTACGGTCATGCCGCATAACTTATATTTACATTCCAGCATTATCCAAACCCGCGCCTACGCACGCACGGATGAAGGGCGCAAATCGGCCATTCGTTATGCCACTATCGACTCAACGGCATCGCTTGGCATTGCATTTTTTATTAACGCGGCCATTTTGATTCTAGCGGCGGCTACGTTTCATACCACTGGCAACCAACAAGTAGCCGACATTACCGATGCCTATCACCTCCTCGACCCGCTTCTGGGCAGTAGGTGGGCCAGCGTACTGTTTGCCGTGGCTTTACTGGCCGCTGGCCAAAACGCCACCATCACGGGCACCATGGCGGGGCAGATTGTGATGGAAGGGTTTTTGAATCTACAAATGAAACCGTGGCTTCGTCAGCTCATCACGCGGCTAATTGCGATTGTTCCGGCGCTATTTGTTGCCATCCAATACGGTGAGCATGGCACGAGCGAACTGCTTGTTTTCAGTCAAGTAATTCTCTCCATCCAATTAAGCTTTGCCGTGGTACCCCTGATTCTTTTCACCAACAAACGCGACTGGATGGGTCGTTTTGTCAACTCTCGTTTACTTTCAGCGGTTAGTTGGGTGATTGCCATCATCATTGTGGCACTGAATGTATATTTATTGGTAGATACTTTTAGGTAGGGCAATTTTACCAAAAAAATACCTGAATTCCGGTATTGTGCGCCGTTAGATAATCACAGATATTTGCGACCATAAAATCTGGTTTCCATTTTTAAAGGAACAGCAACAGCATTATCATTTTCCTATTAACAGCCTTCCCCATTTTTCAATCGTTTTCACCAGCTTTATGATGTTGTATTACATTTGAATCAAAAAAAACAAAACGGCTAGTTAGGAACTAAGTTTTTACCTAGCCCTTTTGTTTTTTCACTAAAACCCTTCTTTCTCTTCTTCTTTCTCTTTTTTCTTAGCAGGAACTTTGGCGGGCGTCTGCGCTACTTTTGCCCCTGGCTTGGCTTTCGGGTCGGTCGGTTTGGCTGCTGTTTTAGTATCTTTTTCCGTTGAAGTTTTCGTGTCTTTTTTTCCTTTGGTGGAGGTTGCCTTGTCGGCTACATTTGCATCGGTTTCGTCCGCAATTTCTTCTTCGGTCGGTGTCTCTTCTACTTTAGATTCTTTGGTTTTGGCGGGAGCGACGGCCGCAGTTTTGGTTCCAACACTAGGAGAGGCTTTGGCAGGCGTACCCTTGGCGGGTGCTTTAGTATCTTTGGCCAATGTCGGCTTTTTAGGTCTTGGGCGATACATTGACATGAACCGACTCACAAACATATCGCGTTCTTCCAGTCCAATCGGTAGCACAGTTGACTCCTTTTTATCACGTGATTTGACCGTAATAAAATCATTCACTTCCTGAACCGACGACACCATCGCCAGTTTTCCCTGCTGCCAGTCAAAGTAATACCATACATCTTCCGCCGATTCAATATAAATACTTACTTCATCACCCCAGGCATTTTTACGAATCTCAACCATGCCTTCCAACTCCGCATTTATATCGGTGTTGCCGAGGTTTGACACCCCGATTTTGCCCACACTATAAAACGCATTTTGCGGCGCCGACCACCTTAAATCAACGTTTGATAACACCAAGGAGGCATTAAATTTGGGCGACGCATCAAACAGCGGCTTATACGCCGCCGCCGTACGAGCTATGTAGCTATCGGTAGCTTTTCGGCCGATCAAGGCGGTCAATTTTGACCCTAGACGTTCAAAGTCAGGCTCGGCAGGATCGCTGTTCTGTTCGTCCAGATTTGTTTGAACAATATTCTCCGCCGCTTTGGCGATAATCTCCCGATTGGCAGGAAAATTCATCGAAAGCAACGTATTAAAACGATAAGAAGTACTGTCAATATTTGTTTGCACGCTTCCCGACGCCAAAATCATCTCTTCTCCTTCTTTCTCGCCCCGTTCGTTAATCAAGTTAAGTTTTCCCACATAACTAATGGTTCCTTTGATATCGTTGAAAGTGTACGCATTTTCTTCATCCACCAATTCATCTGCTGATTTTGTCTCGGGAACGATTTTAAATAATTTGCTCTTCGCATCAAAACGTAACAAACCATGGGCTTCAAAAATAGTCTGGTCGTTGCGGGTTTCTTTAGGCGACAAGAACGTACTGTATAACCCATCAGCCCCAGCGCGATAATGTAATCCCACCGAAATTGGTAAATCAGATTCATTTTTGAGGGTTGGCGTTACTTTAAGCGCCACATCTTTGGTCGGTGTTTCTTTAAACGGAATCCACGATGCGACCAAGTCGGGCCGTTTTTTTATGATAGGCTTGATATAGCCGTCAAATTGCAGGTTTGGTTCGGGGGCCAACATCGTCATGCCGCCTTTGTACTGCAAACGTGGGCCCACCACAAAATTGTCGGCCTCCACAATCTCGGCCCTCGCCACGGTCGAAAACACCTTTGTTTTACTCTGCGGAGCTCGTGTACTGGTTGAGGCCGAAGCTATCTGACGCAAATCAAAATTGCCCATTTTGACAGGAATGGTGTCATTGGTTACGGTAGCGTATAGATATGTGGCATCGCCCAAGAATTTTGTGCGAGACACAATCTGGATATTTCCGTTTTTCAGGCGGTGGTATTCATTCAGTGTATCAAGAACCAAACGTGCGTTTTTAAAGGGTGTCATTTCTCCGTTGCGACGCACCACCACCAAGCCTTTGTCAGGCAGCACCTTGGCATCTGCGGCTTTGATAAACGGTACGCCTCCGATATTGAGCGTCATCTTTTCAATCTCATACAATGCCGACGAGCCGTTGAAGGTCAAGCCTTCTTGTTCGGGTGCTGTCGCCGTAAATGTTGACGTAGCCACATCGCCTTTCATCGCAATGGTTTTGGCATTAATATTCCATTGCGCACGGTTAATAGACGTTCGATACGAGGCAAAGGGAAAATCCATCGACGTGTTTTCCAAGGATTTTTTTTCGGTGGAATTCCCAACAATCCTTTCACCGTGTTTGAATTAATTAC